>DATEKX010000383.1:0-3358 GCA_035277165.1 Blastocatellia bacterium
CGACGTTCAGAGTGTTGACGACCGATGAAAGTATCTTTGACAGCAATCCTTGATCGAATCCCGTCTGGCGGCAGAAATCAACCTGCCTCAACCCTTTCGATTGAAGATGCGTGTTGACCAGTTCTGCCAGTGGGCTGCGACGACTGTTGCCGTTCGCGCCGCCGTTGGCTGATGCAACAGTTGCATCTTTTGAGAAATTATATTCCGGTTTATACATTTAATTCCCTCTCTAATTCATTCGCTTCCATTGTTAAACTATTTGGACTAGCGCCCCCCGGCTGTGAGGAATGTAAAGAGCGTAGTAAGTCCGACAACGCTTGTGATCTTTCCCATCTTCTTGAACAGGTTGCCGTGAACGATGACCGTGTCGCCTGCGCGCAGGAAAGCGTTCTCTTCGGGGTTGGCTTTGCCTTTCAGTATTTTTTTCATGTCAACGGTCAACATCTGCACTCGACCGTCTTCGTACTGGCGCAGGATGGAAACATTCTGGCTGCCGGTTTCCAGTATCCCGCCCGCCATCGTGATCGCATCAAGCACGCGCAGCGGGCGCGTCATGACCTGCACGCCCGGAGTCTTCACATCGCCGAGCACGCCTATCTTCGCGCTCTGTGCTTCGAGAAGCGACAATGTCAGGCGCGGCTCACGGATGTATTCGGCGACTGCAAGCGCGAAGTATTCTTGAATCTGCGGCATCGTCTTTCCGACCACCGTCACATTGCCGAGCAGCGGAAAATAAACCTTGCCTACGGGCGAGACAGCCACGCGCTCGACTGAATCTTCCGGGTGCTTGTCTATATATATTCCGATGATGTCGCCGGGGCCGAGACGATAGGAGTTATAAAAGCTCTGATAGACGGAGTTTATCTGAGCCTGTATCGCTGCTTCTTCATTAGACGAAATTGGTTCAGCCGGATTAAGCTGGCGCGTATCGGTCGCAGCCGTCGTATCTTGTTTTTTGACCGTGCGCGGGCGAGTGCCGTCAGAATGTGACGGCGTAGAAGTTGGGGCTACGAGCTTCGTCAAATCCTGCGCTGTGGCGCTCGCACACAAACCGATTAACGCAACCATCATTAAGCTGATAATTCTCTTTGCCATAATTAACTCCTCGAACCAAACCGTGTTTCATTCAACCGAATCATTGACAATTGATTTATCGCCCGCCTCGACCGAACACCACGGTTTTAACTGTCTCGAAAACTATGATCGCGTCGAGCAGAAACGATTGATTCTTGATGTAGTAGAGATCGTATCTGAGCTTTTCGATTGCGTCCTCTACCGATGCGCCGTATGGATACTTGATCTGCGCCCAGCCGGTCAGTCCCGGCTTGATCAGATGGCGCTGCGAGTAGTAAGGAATTGCTTTGCTCAACTGCTCGACGAACACAGGGCGTTCGGGTCGCGGGCCTACGAAATTCATGTCGCCGCGAATGACGTTGACGAACTGCGGCAACTCGTCAAGCCGAAGCTTGCGAAGTATGCGCCCTATGCGCGTGATGCGCGGGTCGTCGGTTTCGGCCCAGACCGGGCCTGATTTCTTTTCTGCTCCTATGCGCATCGAGCGAAACTTGATTATCTTGAACGTGCGACCGTTCTTGCCGACTCGCTCCTGCGTATAGAAGACAGGGCCGGGCGAATCAAGCTTCACGGCAATCGCCGTCAGCAACATTATCGGCAGCGACGTAACGAACCCCGCAGTCGCAAGCCCCGCGTTCAATACTCTGCGAATGTGATTCGCCACGGCAGAGTAGCGGCTGCCGCGCGAAAAGATCAGCCACGACGGCCTTATCATCTCGCTTGCTATTTTGCCTGTCAGCCGTTCGTAATATTGAGCGCATTCTTCCACCGCGATGCGACCGCTCAAAGTGAGGTTCAATAATTCTTCGGTCGGAAATTTTCCGCGACGGTCTTCGACAGCAACGACTATACGATCAACCTGATATCGCTCGACCAGATTGCTTATGTCGGCAGTCAGACCGATGACTGATGGATTGATCAAGCTTCTGCCGACAAGCTCCGGGCGATTGTCCACGAAGCCGACGATGTGAAATCCTGCGTTGCGGCGTTCAAGCGTAGCGCGCGCAATTTCGACCGCCTGCTCGCCTGAACCGAGTATCAGCACGCGCTCGCGCACACCGAGTTGCGGGTGGCCCGCGCTCCAGGATACCAGGAGTCTCCATCCGGGTATGAGCACGGCGATGAATGACATCTCCACCAGAAATATTCCGCGCCCAAGCTGCATCATCGGCATCGCGTAAAAGAGGATCGAGAGCAAAACCGTCGAGGCGCAAATCGCTACTGCGAAATTCGTCACAACACGCCGGTAGCTGCGAGTCGCGCGCAGGTCGTAGAGATCGAAAAGATAAAATGCCAGTTGGATCACGAACGTAACCATCATTAATTTCAGCCACCCTCGCCGCTCGAACAACTCGTATGTCGTGTCGTCCAGAACGCGAACGTAAGTGGCTAATAGCCCGACGATCAATAGAAGTGAGGTTTCTATCCCGACCAGTAAAAAGCGTCTCATGTTTTTTTCTTCCCGGTCGCTCTACTCGAACAACCGCAACTCAGGAGAAGGAGCAATGTTCTCAGTTCGATCTTTATTTTTTTACTTCAATTCCTGCGCCCGAACAGTCGCTTGATAAACGAAGCGTTCCCATCGTTCGTATGCGCAAGCGTTTCGCCGACTTCGGATTCGTTCAGCACTATTCCCCATCTTCGTTCCTGCGGAACAAGCTCTAAAGCAGCCGTGACGCGGCTGTGATGAGTTCGGCCCGCGCGAGCAACCAGAATAGTGCCGTCTGCGATTTGTGCGAGCTGTTGCGCTCCGATTGAACCGCAGATAGTTGGTGCATCAATAACTATAAAGTCAAAATACCCTGCAAGCTCCGCAACCATTTTCTCGAATTGCGATGACGCGAGCGCATCGTCTAAATCGAAATCATTCGAGTCGTCCTGTTTGTGAGCGCCGCACGCCGTCATCACATAAAGTCCGTTCGGGTCGAGCCGAACGATTGAGTCAGCCAGTTGTGATGAAGCATCGGTCATTTCGAGCCAGCCGCGACTTGAAGCTACGTTGAACTTATCCCTGCGCGAGTTTGTATCAATCAAAAGCACGCGCCTGTCGCGCTTTGCCATCACCCACGCGAGGTTCAGAGCGACTGTGCTCTTTCCTTCGCCGACTTCGGCGCTGGTGACCGCGAGCGTTTTCAACTTGCGGCGCGCGGCGATAGTGCCGACTCGGACGGCGAGCGTGCGATAACGTTCGCTCGCAAGCTGATCGCCGCCGGTGATCGCGGCCCAGTGCGGGTCAGGCGAAAGGTTTTTGATGTTGATGACCTCGCGCGGCTCCACGAGGATC
>DATEKX010000384.1:0-7649 GCA_035277165.1 Blastocatellia bacterium
TATTCGGAATAAAGATTTAATTTGAGATTTCAAATTACCAGTCTCAATGTTTAAAAAAATCCTGATAGCCAATCGAGGCGAGATTGCGACGCGCATTATCTGGGCTTGCAAAGAGCTTGGCATCCGCACTGTCGCAGTTCATTCCGAAGTTGATCGCGATTCGCTTCACGTGCGCTTCGCGGACGAATCCATCTGCATCGGCCCCGCGCCGTCTGCAAAGAGCTATCTGAATATTCCTGCCGTAATCTCTGCCGCAGAAATAATGAACGTCGATGCGATTCATCCCGGTTACGGCTTCCTTGCGGAGAACGCTTACTTTGCGGAAGTCTGTCAGGCCTGCAACATCAAGTTCATCGGGCCTAGCCCTGAAAGCATCAAGCTGATGGGCGACAAAGCGCAGGCGCGCGCGGCGATGAAAGCCGCCGGGGTGCCGATTACTCCCGGTTTCGACGGCATCATAGAAGATGAGGAACAAGCCATACAAATTGCCGAACAGCTTGGCTATCCTGTGATAATCAAAGCTTCGGCGGGCGGCGGCGGTCGCGGCATGCGCATCGTTCGCAACAGAGCCGAACTCCTTACGGCGCTTCCCGCAGCTCAGAACGAAGCGGCGGTCGCGTTCAACAATCCAGCCGTCTACATCGAAAGGTATATAGAGATTGCGCGCCACATCGAAATTCAGGTGTTGGGCGATGAACATGGCAACGTTGTGCATCTGGGCGAACGCGAATGCTCGATTCAGCGCCGCCATCAAAAACTTATAGAAGAGTCACCCTCGCCTGCGCTCACGCCTGAGCTTCGCCGAATGATGGGCGAAACAGCAGTGAAGGCTTGTCGCGAGGTCGGCTACGTCAGCGCGGGCACTATGGAATTCTTGTTGGACGAGAACAAGAATTTTTATTTCATGGAAATGAACACTCGCATACAGGTCGAACACCCCGTGACCGAGCTTGTGACGAACACGGACCTTGTGCGCGAGCAGATATTGATTGCCGCAGGCGAGCGCATGGAGTTCGATCAAGAGGATATAGTATTCAGCGGCCATTCAATCGAGTGCCGCATCAACGCAGAGTCGCCTGTAACCTATGCGCCGTCGCCCGGATTGATTACGGCAATGAACATTCCGGGCGGGCCTGGCGTGCGCGTAGACACTGCGGCTTATCCGGGATGGTTTGTGCCGCCGCACTACGATTCGCTGATCGCAAAGTTGATCGTGCATCATCGCACGCGCGAGATGGCGATTGCGCGAATGAAGCGCGCTCTTGAAGCCACAATAGTCGAAGGAATCGAAACATCAGTCCCGCTGCATCAAAAGATACTTGCCGATCCCGACTTTATTGCGGGGAATATATATACGAAGTTCATGGATCGCTTCGTCGTAGGCAAACCATCGAGCAAACGCGAGCCTGAGCAAGCAGTCAGCGCAAGCGAGTGATTCCTGCAAATGACTCTTTTTCTTCCTCGTCTCTACCCAATCACAGATGCGCACCTGACAGGTTTGTCGCACTCGGAACAAATCGAGCGACTGGCCGCAGGCGGCGCGACATTCATTCAGTTGCGGGAAAAATTAGCTGCGCCGCGCGAGTTCTACAATTCTGCGCTTGAAGCGATGAAAGTCGCGCGGCGGCTCGGCGTTCAAATCATCATCAATGACCGAGTTGATATCGCAATAGCAGTCGCAGCCGACGGCGTACATCTTGGGCAAGACGACTTGCCGCCTGAAAGAGTTCGAGCGATTGTTGGGCAAAGCCGCGTCATCGGATTCTCTACGCACAACCTCAAACAGGCTCTGGAAGCCGATTCCACGTCCGTTGACTACATAGCTATCGGGCCTGTTTTTCAAACCTCGACCAAAGAGAAACCCGATCCGGTCGTAGGACTCGAAGCGCTCGGTGAAATCAAGCATCGCATATCTAAACCGCTGGTAGCCATCGGCGGCATCACGCTCGACCGCGCGCAAGAGACAGTCGCTGCGGGCGCAGACAGCCTCGCCATAATTTCCGATTTGTATGTGACGGGCGACATTGCCGGTCGCGCGCGCGAATACTTTGAGCGAGTCGGTTAATCACAACACCAGCGGAAGCGCGCCCTCAACTTTTGTTCGCTCTAGTTTTGGAGCTACGCCGTGCGCCCAACGCTTCACCCTGTGCGCGACTCTGTAGGCCAGCGGCCCACCATCAGCGCGGTCATTGCGCTCTAGCGGTCGGGGGATGCAGACAAATTCAACTTCCAGTTCGTCGTTGCTTGCGCGCACTACAGAGTAGCCGTGCCCGCCCACGTCCATGAAAGAAAGATGAGGAGCTACTTCCGGGTTTCGCTCTGCCAACGCCTGACGCGCATCGCCCGTCTTTTGCAACGCGAGGCTTGCGCGCACGCCATGCATAAGCGAGACATTCATGGCTGGTTGTGCCTGAGCATCAGGCGACGGTTTGTAGAGATAGATTGCCCGCAGCGGATGATCTTTTGGAAGCCCGTATTCCAAAGCTTCGAAGATGCCAGGAGCAGAGATAGAGCCTGTGACGAACTCAGCCGCTACGGGAGCGAAACTCTTTGGCGGCAGAGACGGCGACAGCAAACCTGCCTGAAAGGAATGCCGATCTCCGACGACAGTCACAAGCCCCGTGATCCCTTCACGACGAACGATGTCGAATATCTCTGCGCGCTCGGTGCGATAGCTGGACCAGTCTTCGCCGCCAAGCTGCCCGTAACCTGTGGTGGGCCATCGCGGCCCGACTTCTTTCGGCAGGTTCTGAAAATCTATGCGCCAATCGAGCATGCCAACCGAATTGCCCCATATCTTCCACGTTGTTTTCGAGTCGCGCAGCCGACCGAGGAACCACTCTTTCTGCCGAGCGCCGAGCATAGATTGCGGCTGCGCATTCTTGCGCGGGTTGGGAAGGTCTGCTCCATCAAAACGAATAGTTGCCGGTGGCGAACCGTTGTTGTACGCTCGCCCGGCGTCCAGCGCTTCGACTACATCTTGCGCGATAACGTAGGGGAATTGCTTTGGCTGGAACTGCGCTGCTTCCGGTCGCTCCGTGACAGGCTCCGATCTGAAAGAGCGATTGTCCGTAAGAATCAACTCTACGTTTCGGCCCCATCGCAACGCGCGAAATATCTTCAGGCTATCAATCGCGGCGATGTTTCCCGGCTCTCGCCCCAGCCCGTGATCGTCGAAATCGCGGATGGGCGCATCAGTGACGGCAGGCGCTTGATAGCGGTCAACAAGCGGATTGCCGGGTTTGACTACTCTGGCTGGCTGGTATTCGAACCACGCTTGATTGGCAGCCACCTTGCGTGTTTGTGCGGGACGGACTCCGCTGAAGTTCTGCTGGCTCTGCCATCCCTTCCATGAGAATTCGTGATTGTCCCACATACAGACAAACGGCCAACGGGCGCGCGCGTCCTGTAAATCGGGATCAAGCAAATAAGCCCGATAGAGCGCGCGGTAATCGTCTACGGTAGTCGGCACATGAAAGTCATTGATCTTCTCGCCGCTTGCGAAACGAACTATGTCGCGCAGCCGCCGCGAGTACATTCCCTGTGGGCGATCTTCGGGATACCAGACAATTTCGTAAACGAAATCGCCGAGATGCAGGACGAAGCTGAGTTGTTCGTTCGCCGCTCTCTGTTCGTCTTCCCAGATCATACGGCGATAAGCCGTCAAAGCGCCCTGCTGCGCATTCTGACAACTGACAAAAGCGAAGCGCATCGGGCGTCCGTCAGTATCAGAAGGCGCTGTCAGCGTGCGACCTACGCGACTGCCGAAACCGTGTTCGTCTGTGAAGCGATACCAGTAAACATGCGCGGGCTTGAGACCGGCTGCCAGCACGCGACAGGTCCAATCGGTTTCAGCCGAGATGTTCGCTTTGGCTGTGGCTACGACTCGCTGGAAAGCCGGATCATCACTGATCTCGACCGTCAACTTCTTCGCTTCGCTGCCCTGTGACGGCGGCCTGCGCGTCCACAAGATCACGCTATCGGCGTGCGGGTCAGCAGAAGCGATGCCTTGCGGATAAAGGTCTCGCCGTTCCCGCCACGAAACTTTAGAGCCCTTCGCATAAGCTGATCGCCACGCCAGAAAAGCGCCAAACGATGCGGCCATCTCGATGAACTGTCGCCGATTGATAGTTGCCATAAATACCTGCCTGATGATGAATACGTTACAGCCTGTGGTGAAAAAAGAAGCTCCGTAGGAGCGACCTGTTTATAGTAACGACATTGGTAGAATTTTCGTAGCTCCGTAGGAGCGACCTGTTAATCTAAAGGTCGCTCCTACGGAGCTACGAAGATCATCCTCGCACATAAACTATAGACAGGTCGCCCCTACGGGGCTGAACAAGTACGAGAGATTTTTAGTAGGAGAATCGAACAAGATGTTGGTACTCGGTCTCAATATGTTTCATGGAGACGCTTCTGCCGCGATAATTCAGGACGGCGAAGTTGTCTTTGCCATCGCCGAAGAGCGGCTCAATCGCGTCAAACATTATGGCGGCATCCCTGCGCTTTCTATTCGAGCCTGCCTCGACGCTGTGGGAGCGGACATCGCAGACGTTGACCACATTGCCGTAGGCCGTGACAAGGCCGCGAACCTTAAAAAGAAAGTTCAATACGCTCTCTCGAATCCGTCGAAACTGCTCAACTTCATCCAGATACGCAAACGCAGAGAAGCGATGGATGATTTGAAAACTCTATTGGCTCACGCGATGGACACAGACTCTTCGCGCATGAGATTTCAAGAGCACAACGTCGAACACCATATCGCTCACATAGCAAGCGCGTTCTATTGCTCGGGACTGAATGAAGCCGCAGGCTTCAGTTATGACGGCTCAGGCGATTTCGTCTCCGCGATGCAGGCGCGTTGCGCGGGAACCGATATTGAAGTATTAGAGCGCGTCTTTCTGCCTCACTCGATGGGCAGCTTCTACACGATGATCTGCGAATTTCTGGGCTATCGAAAATACGGCGACGAAGGCAAAGTCATGGGGCTGGCCGCTTACGGGGAAGGCGCTTATTACGATCAGGTGCGCGACATAGTGTCGCCGTCTGGAAATGCTTTCAAGTTGAACATGGATTACTTCGTGCCGCTGGGCAGCAACAGCGGGTTGCAGATCGCAGGTGACGGCACGATTAAAGTGGCGCGTCATTACAGCGATAAGATGATCAAAGTATTCGGCGACCCTCGCAAGCCTCAAAGCGACATAACCAGGCGAGATCGTGATATTGCTTATGCAATGCAGCAACGCTTTGAAGACATCTTCTTTCACTTGCTGCGCCAGCTTCACAAGCAAGCGCCTTCGGACAACCTTGTGATGGCGGGCGGCTGCGCTCTGAACAGCGTCGCCAACGGAAAGATTTTTTCCGAAACGCCCTTTCGCCGAACATGGATTCAACCGGCGGCAGGCGACGAGGGCCTTGCCGTGGGCGCTGCGCTTTATGCTTATCACTCAACGCTCAAGCAGCCGCGCAAACACGAGATGAAAAACGCATACCTCGGGCCTGAGTTTTCAGAGTCGCGGATTCGCACAGCGCTTGAATCCGTCAGTCTGGAATATCGCCATCTGGAGCGCGAGCCTTTGCTTGAAGCAGTCGCCGAGCGTATCGCATCGGGCGACATCGTGGGCTGGTTTCAAGGAAGAATGGAATGGGGGCCGCGCGCTTTGGGCAATCGCTCGATACTTGCCCATCCCGGCTTGCCCGATATGAAAGACACGCTCAACGCTCGGATCAAACTTAGAGAATGGTTCCGACCTTTCGCGCCTTCAACCATCGTTGAACATCAGAGCGAATACTTCGAGCACGATCATCCTTCGCCTTTCATGATGCACGTCTACAAGATTCGCGCGGACAAGCGGGACAAGCTCTGCGCTGTGAATCACGTTGATGATACGGGCCGTTTGCAAACCGTTTCGCGCGACGAAAATTCCTTGTATTACGATTTGATAAGAGCGTTTCAGCGCAGGACGGGATTGCCGATTGTTTTAAACACCAGCTTCAATGAAAACGAGCCTATCGTCTGCACTCCCGAAGAAGCCATTGATTGTTTCCGTCGCACGAAGATGGACGTGCTGGCAATCGGCCCTTATCTCGTATTGAAGAAAGAGAACCAGTCCAGAGTAGAAGAACCCGTGGCGCTTTAGGATAAACGGCCACGAATTGCACGAATTGATACGAATAATCACGAATCATTCGTGCAATTCGTGGCTAACATGTAGTTCAAATGAGATTATTCCGAGCAGTCAATGATTATGGTTTCGGATGGCTGGCTGCGCGCTTTGTCTACGAGATGCAAGTGCGCAGCGGCTTTCAAACTTTGCGCTTCGGGCAGCGCGCGTGGGCTGATAATGAATTATCGCGATGGCTCGGCGCAGGCGTATCTTCAGACCCTGATGATTACGCTCGTTACTGGCGCGAGCGCAGGCAGCCATTCTTTTTCCAGACTTCTGACCGCGCCGGGTTTGCTAGCTTGCTACGGAAAACCTTGGGCGAGGCAGGGCTTCAATCTCTGACAGACGAAGCCCGACAAATTCAGCAGGGCACGTTCAGTTATTTCTTTTCGCAGCAGGGCCAGTTGGGTTTCCCGCCCGACTGGCACCTTAACCCATTCACAGAGCAGCGCACTTCCCGGTCGGCGCACTGGAGTCGCATACCGATGTTTTCGCGCGCTTCGGGCGACCTGAAGTTTATATGGGAGCCGGGCCGTTTCGCATCTGCTTATAAACTTGCTCGCGCTTATTGGGCTACGAGTGATGAATCTTACGCCGAAACATTCTGGCAATTGATCGAAAGCTGGGAGCAAGCGAATCCTCCCAATCAAGGCGCGCACTGGAAGTGCGGTCAGGAAACATCATTGCGAATCATGGCATGGTGTTTTGCGCTTTACGCTTTCGCCGACTCACCTTCTACAACGCCTGAGCGTTTTACGCGACTGGTCGGCATGATCGCTGCGCAGGCTGACCGCGTAGCGGGCGATCACGTTTACGCGCGCTTGCAGCGCAACAACCATTCGATCAGCGAAGGCGCAGGGCTTTGGACTGTAGGATTGCTCTTTCCTGAGTTGCAACATGCCGCAGCGTGGCGCGCAGAAGGGCGAGAGATATTGATAGATGAAGCCACGCGCCAGATAGCAAGCGACGGCTCATACATTCAAAATTCCACGAACTATCACCGGCTGATGCTGCAAGATTATCTTTGGGCGATTCGACTGGGAGAATTGGCGGGAGAGCCTTTGCCCGACATCGTGCTTCAACGTTTTGAACGAGCGGTCGAACTCCTTCACCAGTTGCAAGACGGCGAAAGCGGGCAAGTGCCCTGTTACGGCCACAATGACGGGGCGCTGATTATGCCGCTCAACACGTGCGATTATTCTGACTTTCGACACGTGATAGCAGCGGGCCACTATCTGACACGTCACAGTCGGTTGTATAAGGCTGGGCCCTGGGAAGAAGATATGCTCTGGCTGTTCGGAGAAGAATCAATCAAGGCAGACACGCAACAAGTCGAGCGCAATAGTTTTGCGGCGCGTGAAGGCGGATATTATACGTTGAGAGGAGAGCGGGCTTTTGCTATCACTCGCTGTACTGCTTATCGCTATCGCCCGGCGCAAGCCGATATGCTGCATATGGATTTATGGTGGCGCGGTGTGAACG
>DATEKX010000385.1:0-5767 GCA_035277165.1 Blastocatellia bacterium
TCGAAAGAAGAAATGAATGAAGATAAAGAATAGCCGAAAAAAAAGGCCGGGACTTGCCCGGCCTTACCCACTTGTAACTCTCAGGAGATTTGACCCTAAAAACCGCCTACCGTTTAATGCTGTCACCTATATCCTCAATGGTTTCGCCGATTTTCCGGCGAGCTTTGCCGAACCCCTCTTTTACGTTGCCTTCGGCTCTATCAGCCTGACCTTCCGTTTCCATGTCTGTGTCGTTGATTGCGCGACCGATGTTCTCTTTAACAGCACCCTTTGCCTTATCGAATTTGCCTTCCATCTCGTCTTTATTAGGAAACCCCATAACCAGTCCTCCCTGTAAGATTATTTGCTCAAGATTTCGATGATTGGCCTTCACCAAAACCTTTTGCGGATTCAACCATCACCAGCGCTCCCCAAACGCGCTGATTATTTATTAATCAATCTCTATGCCACATAGCGCAGGCTAGTGCTGGCGCGATTTTGCGAGTTTTACACCGATTAACAGGACGAATTTATTACAACCGGCATGCATTGACGTACCAAAAGAAATCGAACTGTTCGACAGGCTCCCTCGCTTTCATTGCAGAGTCGCTTGTGACGTGCTAATAATTTTCTAAAGGACGCAACACAATATTCATAATTCATCCTTTCACAGGGAGGCCGATTTTGACATCGGATAACGCTACACCCAGCAATGCGCCGAATCCGCGAACGATAAAACTACTTACGGAGCGGGAGAACGAGATATTGGAAGCTTGGATTGAAAACCGTATCAATTCATCCGACTTCCGCGAAACACTGATCTCGGGCGAAGAACTGCGTTCCGACTCGCAATCGTTTCTTCGCGCTTTCGTGATGGCGGTTGCCAACTCGAATGTTGAAGAGATGCGCGGCAAGGAGTTCAATGCTATTCGCCGATTGCTTCTTGAAATATCAGAGGCGCGAGCCGCGCAAGCCTTCAGCCCATCTGAAACAGCGTTCTATGTCTTCAGCCTCAAAGAGACATTGCACCCGCTCCTGCGCGACGAGTACGAGGAAGACCCTGAAACGCTGCTTGAAGAAGTGAACAAGCTCTCGAAGGCGCTCGACAAACTTGGCTCGTTCATCTTCGTTTCGACGATCAAGAACCGCGAGCGAGTCATTCGCCAACAGCAGCAAGACATGCTTGAACTGTCAACTCCCGTAGTTCAGATATGGGATCGCATCATCTGTCTGCCGCTCATAGGAACGCTCGACAGCCGCCGCACACAGTTGATGATGGAGCGATTGCTTGAACGCATAGTCCGCACGCGCGCAGAGGTCGCTATACTCGACATCACGGGCGTGCCGACGGTTGACACGCAGGTGGCGAATTACCTGATAAAGACAGTCACAGCCGTTCGCCTGCTCGGTTCGACATGCATCATTACAGGCGTCGGCCCTTCGATTGCCCAGACGATTGTGCATCTGGGGATTGATCTGACGGGGATAACTACCCGCAATCAACTATCGGACGGCATAAAGCTGGCATTCGAGTTGACCCGGCAGAAAGTTGTGCAGACAGGCAATGCTAACGGCGAAGCCACGGCGGAAGGGGGAGAGACTGATGAGCGCGTTCAGAGTGCCCATCCTTAAAATCGCAGATGTGCTGCTCGTTTCAATTCAATCAGACCTGGATGATCGGACCGTTCTCGATCTTCAACATCGCGTGCTCGAAGAAATCGAGCGAACGAACTCGCGCGCTGTGCTGATAGACATATCGCTTCTTGAAATGGTGGATTCGTTCACGGGGCGAATGCTCTCCGACATAGCTTCGATGGCTTCGATCATGGATGCGGAGACTGTCGTCGCAGGCATGCAGCCTGCGGTTGCAATCACGCTCGTAGAGCTTGGGCTTGAGCTCAAGGGCGTTTCGACCGCGCTCGACGTTGACGACGGGTTGAGGATTCTAAAAGAGCGAATGAACGATAAGCGCCGCAATGGAGCATCCGGCGCGGACGAACATGCAGCAGTTAGAAATTAGCCGCATCAAAGTCGAAAAGAGCGAAGACCTCGTGTTTGCGCGCGGATGCGTGCGAGATGCGGCAATCGAAATGGGGTTCAGTCACATAGATCAAGTTCGACTGGTGACCGCAACGAGCGAGCTTACGCGAAATATTTTGCGATACGCCGAAGCAGGAGTAGTCGAAATCAGCAGAATCAAAATTAACGGGAGGCGCGGGCTGCGCGTGAAGTTTGAAGATCGCGGGCAGGGGATTGCAGACATCGAACTTGCCATGACGGATGGATACAGCACGGGCCGCAGTTTGGGTAAGGGACTTCCGGGCGCGCGAAGGCTTGTTGACAATTTTGAAATCGAATCCGAAGTCGGCCTCGGCACGACCGTGACAATAACGAAATGGCTTTCATGAAACGATTCGAGTCTGTGGCCCTCATCGAAGAAACGCACATCGGAACGGCAAGAAGAGTCGTTCGCCGATGCGCTTCGGAACTTGGATTCGACGAGCGAAAGCTTGCAGAGCTTGACATAGTTGTTCAAGAGATCGGCTCGAATGCAATGAAATTTGCGCGGGGCACGGGCCAGCTTTTCTGTTCGCGCGCAGACGAGAGCGTAGAACCCGCAGGAATTGAAATCATCTACTGGGACAAAGGCCCCGGCATTGAAGATACTTTTATTGCCATCGAAGATGGTTATACGACAACGGATTCGCTCGGCGCAGGTCTCGGAGCCATTAAGCGGATGGCCGACGAGTTCTATATTTACTCGATTGTCGAAAGCCAGACGCGCAAACTCATGATGTATGGCCGCACGACTCACGGCACGGCTATAATCTTCAGAAAGCGCCCGGTCGCGCCGGATAAAATTACAGGTGAGCGCAAACCGCTTTGGGGCGCGATGACTCGTCCTGTGAATGGGCAGGAGCATAACGGCGATGCTTATGTCATCAAGCGATTCGATGATCGCCAGCTACTAGCAATCATTGATGGGCTTGGTCACGGCGAGGGCGCTATGGAGGCTGCGCGCGAAGCGGTCGATTCGATTGAAAAAAACGCGTTGCAGCCGGTCGAGACTATCATTCGCGCTACGCACAGCGCGATTCGCTCGACGCGGGGCGCAGTCGCCGGTGTCGCGTTGATTGATTGCGCAACAGGCGTGATCGAATACGGGGGCATAGGCAACACGGATTTTCGCGCGTTCGGCGGGCGCGAAACGCTCAGATTCATTTCGCTCAACGGGACGCTTGGCTCACGGCTCGACCGCGTGAAGGTGTTTAAAGAACAATTGCCGAAGGTGGCGACGATAGTCATGTCAACAGACGGCATATCAGAGCGATGGGACGCAGAGAATTATCCCGGCTTGCTCGGATTACATCCGCAGATGCTCTGCGCGGCTGTTATGCGCGATTTCAGCCGCCCGAACGACGATGCCACGATAATATGCGGGAGGATGAGCTTTTGACCTCTGAGTTATTCTACCCCATAACTAATGCCGAGTTGCGGCGCGAGAAGATCGGCTCAATCTTCATTCGCAGCGAATCGGATTTGACTCGCGTGCGAGACCGCGTAAGGCTCGCCGCCCGCGAGATGGGATTTGATAACGTCACGCAGATCAAGCTGACAACCGTTGCCAGCGAGTTGACCAGAAACATTTACGAGTATGCTCAAACCGGCAGCATCACCATATCTGTCATCGAACGAGAAGGCCGCAAAGGCATGGAGATTATTTGCGAAGACAGCGGCCCGGGCATTGATAATCTGGAAAAGATTCTCGCAGGCGAGTTTAATTCGAGAACAGGATTGGGGAAGGGCATATCCGGCTCTCGCCGCTTGATGGATGAGTTCAAAGTCGAAAGCCGCGCGGGACAGGGAACCCGCATCGAAGCCGCAAAATGGTTCGATCACGATCAGCGATTGCTGAAACCCGTGGACGAGATTCGCAATCTTTTCTTTTCCGCAAACGAATCGAGCATGATCGAAGAGCTTCAGGCGCAGAACAAAGAACTGGTGCGCGTGCTGGCGGAATTGACACAGAGTCGCCGCGAGCTTGAACAGGCAAATCGAGACTTTCAGGAAGCAAACGAAAAGCTCAAACAGGTTGATGAAATGAAGTCGCGCTTCATATCAACCATCGCGCATGAAGTGCGAACGCCGCTGAATGCGATCACGGGACTGGTGAGCCTGCTGGGCCGCGATAAGAAAGAACCGCTGGGGCCGCGACAGCGCGAAACAGTCGAGCGGTTGGAAAAGTCTACGAGCTTGTTAATTCAACTGGTCAACGATCTGCTCGACCTTTCGCGGCTTCAGGCGCGCAGGATGCAGATCAAGGTTCAGGAATTCGACGCGGCAGAGTTGATAGATTCAATAGTCAACGGATTGAATCAAACGGCCCGCGACAAAGGCGTGGACTTCAGCTATGAAATCGAGCCGGGTCTTTCGCTCATCAAAAGCGATCCGACTAAAGTGGCTCAGGTGATAACAAACTTCGCCTCGAACGCCATCAAGTTCACGCCGTCGGGCGGGTCTGTAAAGATAAAAGCTGGCTCTTATACCGGAGAGATGTGGCGAGTCGAAGTCCTTGATACTGGCATGGGAATTGCCGAAGATCAGATGCCGCTCATCTTTGAAGAGTTTCGCCAGGTCAACATATCGAACCCGAATCACAGTGGAGGAACCGGGCTGGGATTGCCTATTAGCAAACGACTGGCAGAGTTGCTTGGCGGGAGAATTAAAGTGATGAGCGCGGTGGGCACAGGCTCCGCATTCACTGTTGTATGGCCCGTTGATGTGCACGGCTACGTTGATGCTTCGATAATCGCGCAGTGAAGTTCGTTGGAAAGACAAAGGCGCGGCCAAATTGAATTAATGCCTACCCACAATTCAATCCAGCCGCACCTATTACCAGGAGGTGACTTTTCATCACTCTCCGGGGCCACTAGTCACTCATCAGTATTCCGTCGCTCATGAGTATTCCGTCGCTCATCAGTATTCCGTCGCTAAGCATGATTCCGTTTGACATATCGTTCTCCTTTTCCCTTTTTCGATTTAAACAGCGCCTTTATCAGGCGAGTGAATTTTCATTCCCGTCACAGCAATTAGTCGCTCATTAGTATGCCGTCAGACATTATGAGGCCGTCACTCATCAGTATACCGTCGCTCATCAGGATTCCGTCTCCAAACAAAGTTACATTTGACATAGCAATCTCCTTTTCACCCTTCATTGAATTGTAGTTTTGATTTTTACTCCGCTCGTTGCGCTTATTACTTAGGCAACGTTTGTGCCGCAGTTCGACTCACCAGTCTCTCTTGAAGATAGAACAATTAGCTCAATCATCCGGCAGGCGGATTATGTATACCTGCTAATCACCAATCTATATGTGGCTGTTAAGCTGTGAAGAAAGAAGGGGTTATATTTTATGTATACCTGCTAATCACCTGATTAGCAGGTATACACGTCGCAGAATGCAGTTGTCAGTAGATTGACTGTCAGACTTTGAAATTCAGCCGATCCATTTTCATGTAGAGTCCTCTGCGTGTGAGGCCAAGCTCTTTTGCCGCGCGAGCAATGTTGCCCGATGAGCGACGGAGCGACTCTTGAATCATTTGGCGCTCGACTTCATTAACCGCGTCGGCAAGCGTCCTGCTCGCTGATAAATTCACCTGAGGTTCTGCGGCCCGCTTCGCAACAGTAGAGCTGACCTCCAACTCGCGAGATGCTTTGACGATCTCTTCGGAAAGCGTTTCTTTGGTCGCTATGGAGCCGGAATCTCCATAAGCGACGATGCGACGCACA
>DATEKX010000386.1:0-7871 GCA_035277165.1 Blastocatellia bacterium
CGGCTGAGATATTTGATGAGGAATTAAAGGACTTCGATACGAGATATTCAGATCGCCTAGATAAATCCGAGTATGAAATCTTGAATCAAATTTCATCGGACTTGGCGAAAATTGCCAGAGATACGATTTCATTGGCTGCCAGGACGATTATATCCAAACAAGTTTTCGTTATAATGTCATTTTCTGAAGATCCAAAGCTGTGCGATGCCTACGAATCATTTGAAACTATTTGCAAAGAGTACGAATATGAATGCCGACGAGTTGACAATGCCAGTCTCATAGATCGTATCGTCCCAGAAATATTCATTAATATAAAAAAGGCGGCATTTATTATTGTAGATTTAAGCGAGCCAAAACCAAACGTCTATTACGAATTGGGTTTTGCGCAAGGGTTACGTAAGCCAGTTATTATAACAGCATACAAAGGAACCCCCCTCCCTTTTGACGTGGCGGACATTCCAACTATATTTTGGGAAGGGCAGAAACAACTCAAAGATAGATTGAGAGAGAAGCTAACAGTAATAGCTTCAGCGCAAGGAAGATGAAGGGTAAAACATAAATCAAATCACCTGCCATTTCCCCCGCTGGCCCGCCATGAACTTGAGCGCAACGGGTCACAGTTACGTGCAAAACTCTCTAAAGCCGTCTGTCAGTTTCTCAGGAAAAACGATGGAAACTATTCGCGAGCCACGTTTTCTTTTACATTCTTAACAAACTCTTTACCTCGATTTGACCATATAATCCGATCTTTTATCGTTAAATGTTATTGCAAGTAGACAAGTTTCTTTGGAGGAAAAAATGTATCTGAAAAGATCTGCAATCGTTTCTCTGGTTTCTGTATTTCTCGCAGCGATAGTGATCGCTCAAACCAACGACGCAGTGAAGTTGCCCGATACACCGGCGGGAAAAACGTTCGCGGCCTTTCTTACCGCATTCAACAGCGGCAGTCTTGAAACTATGCGCCGCTTTCATTCGGAGCGCGGCGGAAATGATGAAAACGCCGATCAGGACATGAACTTTTACAAACAGAGCGGCGGGCTGAAATTGAGCCGCGTTATACAATCTGGTGACTATCAAATTGAAGTCCTCGTGCAGACGAAAAATGATGATCGATGGCTTCGGTTCACAATGAGGGTCGAGCCGACCGCGCCTTACGCTGTAGACGACGTGAGAGTTAAACCGGCTTCAGGCCCGGACGATACAGCCGCGCCTAAAACTTCTGACAAAGAGGCGGCCAGCGCTCCGCCCGTCGCAAAAAAAATGACTGATTCGGAGATAGCTTCATCGCTTGCGACTTACCTTGAGACCCTTGCGAAACAAGACAAGTTCTCTGGCGTCGTACTGATCGCCAAAGACGGCAAGCCGGTATTTGAGAAAGCCTACGGACTTGCGGATAAAGCAAAGAACATCTCGAACAACACCGAGACACGGTTCAATCTCGGCTCGATGAACAAGATGTTCACAGCCGTTGCGATTGCTCAACTGGCCGAAGCGGGCAAGCTCTCATTCGACGATACGGTTGGAAAGCATCTGCCCAATTATCCGAATAAAGATTTCGCAAACAAAGTCACAATTCATCAACTGCTGACGCACACGTCGGGGCTTGGGTCTTACTGGAATGCAAAGTATGACGCGAATAGAAAGACGATCAAGTCGGTCTCTGATTATCTCGCGCTATTCGCAGACGAGCCTTTCAAGGCTGAACCGGGCAAGAGGTTTCAATATAGCAATTCAGGCTTCATCGTTCTGGGCGCAATCATCGAAAAAGTCTCCGGGCAGAATTATTACGATTACGTCAGGGAACATATCTACAAGCCTGCGGGCATGAAAAGCACTGACGCTTACGAGATGACTGCCAACACGCCGAACCTTGCTATGGGCTACACGAATGAAGGGCGGGACGGAGAGGCGCAAGGGATGCGACACGAAAACACA
This sequence comes from Blastocatellia bacterium, assembly GCA_035277165.1. GTDB lineage: Bacteria > Acidobacteriota > Blastocatellia > UBA7656 > UBA7656 > DATEKX01. The sequence goes on from DATEKX010000386.1 coordinate 1,936, forward strand.
GATAGTCGCCCGAACAAAGGCGGCCCGGCTGGCGGCGGGTATTCGACCGTCGAAGACCTGATGCGATTTCATATCGCGCTCCGCGATCATAAGCTGCTCAGCCAGAAATACACAGACCTTGTCACCACAGGCAAAGTTAATATGGGCCAGGCCAAATATGCTTACGGGTTCGGCGATTTAGTCGTTAACGGCACGCGCATCTTTGGTCACAACGGTGGCGCTCCCGGCATCGCTTCCGATTTGAGCATGTATCCTGAGCTTGGTTATACGTCCGTGGTGATGACGAATTACGACCCGCCGCTGATGATGCCCATCGTGAGAAGGATTCAAGAGATGATTACCTTGTCGAAATGAGCCGACAGTTTCACGCAAAGAACGCCATATGCGTCTTTGCGTGAAATTCCTGACCGGTCATGCGATAATTCTGCTTGATGCGACAAGCGATCAATAGGGTTAACGCTGCTGTCTTATTTATCATCCTGTTTGCGGTGGCGGCTCTGGCTTCTGATTGGGAGCGCAGCGTGGCGCTTTACAACAAAGGCGATTACCGCGCGGCCCTTGCAGAGTTTCAAGACATTGCGGGCGAACGACCGGACGCGGCTGGCGCGTGGTACTACATCGGCCTGTGCGAATACAAACTCAAACGTTATGAGCGGGTCCAGACGCCGCTTTCGCGCGCAATTGATCTGCTCGAAATTCAATCTCCCGCAAGCCCGGATATTGCCGGAGCCTGGTACACGATTGGCATCTCTAATTATCTTCTGAGCCATTACGACAAAGCCATCGAGCCGCTCAAGCGATACATAGAGCTTACGCAGAAAGCGAAGCGCGATGTTGATCCGCTGGCGCGCACGGCGCTCGGTCGCGCGTACTTCCATCTTGAACGCTACGACGAGGCGACGCCCTTGCTCGCGGATAAATCAAGCGCGGCGGCCAAAGACGGCGGCGCGAATTATTACTACCTCGGAGCCATACACTTCAAGCGCGAAGATGATGACCGCGCGATAACTGCGCTCAGAGAAGCGATCAAGGCCAATGCGGAAGACGCGGCGGCGCTGGAACTTCTGGCCGAAAGCTTGATGCGCAAAGCGCGCAAAGCGAATTTGAACTCGGCGTGGCTGGAAGCAATTGACGTAAGCGAGCGGCTTCGAGTGATTCACGACGATCAGAAGGCTGCAAGCCTGTCAGGTCGCGCATATCTAGGCGCGCGACAGTTTGACAAAGCTGTCGCGCCGTTTGAAAAGGTTGCGAAAGCAAACACGGACAATGGTCAGGCGTGGCTTTATTACGGCATAGCTTTGTCGCGCAGCGGTCAAATGAGAAAAGCGATGGAGGCGCTGGAAATAACTATTCAGTTGTTGCCTGATTCCATCGCGGCGCTCAGCGAACTTGGCTACGTCTATGAAAGCGACAAGCAGTATCAACAGGCGCTGCGCATCTACGAAAAAGCTTACGCAGCAACGAACGATGCGGCGATCAAGGCAAGCATCGAGCGCGTTCGCGCTTTAGCGTCACAGCAGCCATAAACTTCTCAGTTCGAGTAAGACTCTATCGCTTCCTGCTCGGTGTCGTATGTATCGAAGACTGTGATGAGCTTGGTTATCGCAAGCAGGTCTTGAATGCGTTTGGTCAGGTTCACAAGCTTCAACTGACCCCCTTCGCGTTTCGTCGTCGTGTAGCTGCTGATAAGCGCGCCGAGCCCCGCAGAATCAACATAGGTTACATCACCCAGATTCAATAATATCTTTTTCTGACCGTCGGAGAGCAGGTCTTTAATTCGCTCTCTGACCTGCCCATCGCCTTCACCGAGCACTATTTTGCCCGATAAATCAAGCACGCTCACTCCATCAACAACTCGCTCTTTAATGTCCATACCAGCCTCCTAAGCTTTCTTCCAAGTTGGTGAAATTATCACAGCCTAGCAGCGCAGTCAAAGATAGCTTCTTGACAAAGCGTTGTTTATAGACAAAGAATCGCCAGAAGTTTCAAACATAATAAAGGGAGGAATCCGCGATGATTCGACTTCGCATGATACTTTTGCATCTCTGCTTGATCGCCGCAGCCGCCGCAAATGCAAAGGCTCAAACCGGTGACATAGTTGCTACGCGCGACCTAAGCGACATCAACTGGATGGAGTTCAAAGAAGCAGTCCCCTCAAAAATCAACACCGTGATATTACCCACAGGCACGCTTGAGCCGCACGGCGTAGTCAACAACGGCGCGGACATCACTGCGCCCGTTGCGATTGCCCGCAAGATCGCGCGCGAAGTGAACGCCCTTGTTGCGCCCATCATTCCCTACGGCATCACAGGCAGCATGGACGCTTATCCCGGCGCGTTCTCGATTTCCGAATCGGCTTATCGCGCTTATGTGCGCGATGTGATGGCAGGGCTTGCAAAGAACGGGTTTCGCACCATCGTCGTCATCAACGGACACGGCGGTCCGCAGACGGCTGTGCTGAACGCAGTCGCGATGGAAGTCGGGCAAGAGAAGCGCGTGCGCACGCTCGTTGTCAACTGGTGGAGCTATGCCTCGGACGTGACGCTTTCAGTATTCGGCGAAGACGGAGGCCACGCGGGATGGAACGAAACGGCTTTCATTCAAGCGATTGATCCGAAGCTTGTGCACAAAGAACGTTATTCAAACGATCTCGCTACGCCCAACCCCGCGCCCGGCACGTATTCGGCCTACCCGTCGCCTTCATCAATCGGGCTGTACAAAGAAGGTCAGGGCTATGTGAAGTTCGATCAAAAGAAAGCCGATGAGTATTTCGCAAAGGTGACGGAAAAAATTGCGAAGCTGATCATCGAGATGCGCCGCAAATGGGACATGGCGGGACTGTAGAAAATGATGAGTGATGAATTACCAGTCATTGACATGAATACATCAGTCGCATTAGCCTGCAATTAGTAGAGTGAAGGAGAAAGCTTGATGAAATGTCCGAGGTGCGGAGCGGAGAATCGCGAAGGGTCGAACTTTTGCCGATACTGTTCTCATCGTTTCAGCGCGCCTGATGCAAAACCTAACTCCGGTTATATTCCTTCCGTGCCGCCGCCGGAAGCAAACGCGTTCAGAGAGCAATATCCGCCCGTAAATCCTCAATATCCGCCGACGCAGCAACAACAGGTAAACTATCAACAACCTCCGCCTATGCCTGCGCCGATGCCTCCGCCTCCGCAATATAACTGGGCGCATATGTTGTGCCCGCGCTGCAGTTCTATGAGCGTGACTAAAGGCTCGACTCCTGTGTGGGCAATACTGCTGGCGATACTTCTGATTCCGTTCACCTGTTTTCTTTCGCTCTTCTTTTTGCTGATCAAAGACCCGAATCGCTGTCTCAATTGCGGAATCGAGTTCAGGTGAGTCGCCGAAGGATTAACGCCGCATAGGTTTGCTGCGCTTTGATTCGTAGGCCGCAGGCGGCGTCAATTCATCGGACACGTTGTAATGGAAAACATCTCCGTCGAGGCGAAGGAATATGAAGACTACGTCCTGCTCAGGGTCATAGTCTTCGATCACTTCCGCAACTTCCGTGTTCGGCCAGCCGCCGCGACTCGAAAGCCGCTCGCTCGCTTGCGCGACGTAATAAGAAGGCACGTTGATCATCGGGCCATCTTTTGAAGCGTTCCTCAGATCAATCACTATAGCGCCTCGCCCTTCGCTCACGTATTTCTCCCACGCATAGGCGGCAAAGGTCGCCCACTGCGAGCGCATGAAAGTCACGTGCTCGTCGGGCGTGTCCATCGCCTCGATCTCTTTCGGTGGTTTTGTTTGGGCCATGCGAGTTATCTCTTATGCCGCGCCGTATTTCTTGAACCACTCCTGCATTCGTCGCCAGCCGTCCTGAGCCGCTTCCTTGTTATAGGTTGGCCGGTAATCTGCGTTGAAGCCGTGATCGGCTTCCGGGTAGACGATGATCTCGGATTTGCCGTTCGCCGCTTTTATCGCCGCGCGCATCCGTTCGACCGAATCAAGCGGGATGCCTTGATCCTTCGCGGCGTAAAGCCCAAGCACGGGAGCTTTCAACTGCGCGGCTATGTCAGTCGGATGTTTTGGTTGTAGCTCATTGATTTGCTGCGGAGGAACCAGCCGCCCATACCACGCGACGCCCGCTTTCAAATTGGGATTATGCGCCGCGTACAGCCATACGATTCGACCGCCCCAGCAGAAACCTGTGATGCCGAGTTTTGATGTGTTGCCGCTGCCGGACTTTTTCGCATACATAACGGTTGCGTCCAGATCCGACATCACTTGAGCGTCGGGAACTTTCATGACTATCGGTCTGATTTCGTTGATGCTCGACAGCTTTGAAACATCGCCCTGCCGCGCATAGAGTTCGGGCGCAATTGCCATGTGGCCTGCTTTGGCCAGTCTTCGGCAAAGGTCTTTGATGTGTTCGTGAACGCCGAATATTTCCTGCACAACCAGAACGACGGGAAACGATTTGCCTTTCGCAGGCATGGCTCGATAAGCAGGCATCTCGCCACCGGCTGCAGGAATTTTCACTTCGCCCGCGACAAGCCCGTCTGTATCCGTGGTGATCGTTTGCGCTGAGATTGGTTGCACGGCGAGCGCGAATCCGCCCGCGAGCGTAGTTACGATGAACTCTCTTCTGTTGTACTCGGTCTTTGGCCTGAAATTAGTCAGATCTTCCGACATGATAACCTCCATAAAAGTGATTCACTGGCGCGACATAACTGAGAAACAGTTTAAGAAGAAGCTCCGTAGGAGCGACCTGTTGATTCAGAGGTCGCTCCTACGGAGCTACACAACCTTTCTACGTCAGAAAACTATAGACAGGTCGCTCCTACGGAGCTTCTCAAACAACTTTTAAGAAATTCAGGTTATCAGAGCGACAGATAGTTTTCCAGATATGCAGTCAATTCAATCGCCATTATGAAACTTAATGGCCTCGCGTAGCACTAACCTTTTTGAAACTTTTGTGCCTATCGTTTTTCGGGAGGACTCATGGAAACACTGCTACAAGATTTACGTTACGGATTTCGGATGCTTGCGAAAAAGCCCGGCTTCACTTTTGTTGCCGTGATCGCGCTCGCTCTGGGCATTGGAGCCAACAGCGCGATATTCAGCGTTGTAAATTCCGTATTGCTCAGGCCGCTGCCTTTTAAATCGCCCGACCAGTTGATGATCGTCTGGGAAGACAGCGCCAAGTATGGATTCCCAAAAGACACCCCCGCGCCTGCAAACTTCATTGATTGGCGCGACCAGAATCAGGTCTTTGGCAATCTGGCCGCAGTTGCCTCTCAGACCTTCAACCTCACGGGCACGGGCGAGCCTGAAAAAATAGAAGGCCAGCGTTTGTCTGCCACGTTCTTTCCAATGCTCGGCGTTGAGCCGATGCTTGGCCGCTCGTTTCTTCCCGAAGAAGATCAACCCGGCGCGGGTCGCGTTGTCATAATGACCTATGGTCTGTGGCAGCGGCGGTTCGGCTCGGACCCTGACATAGTTGGAAAGCCTGTGACGCTCGACGGTCAGGCTTATACGGTGGTCGGAGTAATGCCGAAAGAGTTCCGGTTTCCTGATCCGTACCAGGCTGCTGGAGAAGAGTACGGGCTTTATGTTCCCATTGCTTTCAGTTCTGAAGAAGCAAGCAATCGCGGCGGGCATTACCTGATAGTTTACGGGCGAGCAAAGGCGGGCGTTACCGTCGAGCAGGCGCAGGCAGAGATGACGACAATCGCCGCGCGGCTTGAGCAGCAATACCCGGAAACCAATATGAGCGTCGGCGCAACAGTCGTCTCGTTGCACGAACAACTTGTCGGCGACATCAAACCTGCGCTTCTGATACTGCTTGGAGCCGTGGGCTTCGTGCTTTTGATCGCGTGCGCTAACGTAGCAAATCTTTTGCTCGCGCGTGCCGCTGCGCGACAAAAAGAGATCGCTCTTCGCATAGCGCTTGGCGCAAGCCGCTCGCG
>DATEKX010000387.1:0-4173 GCA_035277165.1 Blastocatellia bacterium
CTTCCGCGTCGCGTCGAGCTATCTCTGCGCGGCGCTCGGCTGCAATGGCGCGTTCTTCCGATATTTCGCGCGCGCGCTCGGCAAGCGAGATTGAATCGCGCGCGATGCGCCCTGTTTCATGAACATTTTTGCCCTGACGAAATGACGCTTCTGCCTGATCGAGCAGGTTCATTGCCTGATTGAAATCGGTCGGGTCGTGACGCTCGGCATCGGCGAGGCGGGCGATTTGAATCGCGCGTCGCGCCTGCAGCAATTCCATAGGAGTCTTGTTGTAATCGCGCTCGGCCACAGCGGGCACGGTCTTGTCTTTGTAGTACTCGCCGGAATCTCCCGTGAAATAGACTTCGCTTGATTGCACGGCGACTTTCGTCGTCTGCGGAGCAAGGTTTTCAAGCACGACCATGCGCGAGGGCAGCTTCACCAGATAATGAGGCTCTGCGGTTATGATCATCGCGAAAGTTTGATGAGGCGTCGCCGCTTTCAAACGAGCCGAGCCGCCCGACAATCGAAATTCGCCGAGGTTGTCAACCTGGCCCGCAGGCGTGATGGCCCACAGCACATAGGTCGTATAGTCGCCGCCGTAATTGTATGCGGGGACCATGTTTTCGATAGAGATGTCTATTTCGCTCTCGTTGCGTTTGCGCCAGCGCTCGACGGTCGCTTCGCCGCGAGCAGTGGGCCGCAGAGTCGTCCCCGCGAAAGGAATTGACACAGGGTCTTTGAAATAAGTGATGGCGATAGTGCGACGGCGAACATCGCCCGATTGCGCGCTGGCGATAGCGGCTCCGGTGAAACCGACAAAAAGCGTGATGACGCCGATGGAAAACAGCAAAGACTTTTTCATAAACAAATCCTCTCGCGATAAGATCAAACCCCGAACGGGCTGAAGGGGCTGGCCCGCCTGCGGTTTACTGAATTCAACGCTGATAGCGATGCGAGGTTTCGCAAGTTGATTCTAACAAGCCAAAACGGCGCGCGACAAGATAAGGCGAGTCGGTATAGATTCAGCTTTGCATGCTCTGCGATTCAAGCTCAACCGGGTATTGCCGGAACATCCCTTCTCAGATCAGGCTCGTCGTGGATGAAAGTTATCTGCAAAGCCCCCTTGATGTCGCCTTCTTTTTGCTCATCTTTGAAACTTTCGAGCGCTTCGTGGCTCTGCTTGCTCAAGCGCAGGTCTAATTGATTCAACGCTGCGCGCAACTCTTCGATGTTTGCGGTCACGATTTCAAAGTTGATGCAAATTGAGATGTTAGAAAACAGCCAGAAGTCGAGTACCCATCCGCCGCTTTGAAGTATTGCTTCTTTCGCGCGCGCGATTATCAGATTTCTATCCGACCGCGTGGATGCATTGATTCTGAGAACGTCACTCAATTGCTCCGCATTCCTTTCGCCGCATCTACGCTCTTCGGCATCAGGTATTTGTCATACCAGGCCAGGTATCGTTCGAGGCGGTCGCGCAAATAACTCGGCTTTGTGATTTCGTGATACTGGCCGGGGTAGATGACAAGCTGCGTATCGCGCCCCAGACTCTTGAGCGCCTGATACATCTGCTCCGAATTCAGCAGCGGCACATTGAAATCTTTATCGCCGCACAGAAACAGCGTCGGCGTCACGATCCGGTCTGCGTGCAGGAACGGAAATGAAACCCGCATCCACACATCAGGATTGCGCCACGGCTGGCCCAACTCTATTTCATACTCGCGAACGTATTGATCTGTGCCGTAGCCTGCGATGATATTCGATATGCTCGCGCCGCTGACAGCCGCTTTGAACCTCTTGTCCTGCGCTATGGTGTAATTCGTCAGCATCCCGCCGTAGCTCCATCCGCCTACGCCCAATCGTTCGGGGTCGGCTAGCCCCTGAGCTACAACATAATCCACAGCCGCCAATACGTCCTGCGCGTCTTTGTTGCCCCAGTCGGCGTAGATAGCTTTCGAGAAAGCTTCGCCTCGACCTGTGCTGCCGCGCGGGTTGGCCGTCACGACCACGTAACCGTGCGCGGCCAGAATTTGCCATTCATAAGAAAAGCTATAACTGAATTGTGAAGCGGGGCCGCCGTGTATGCGCAATATGGTCGGATATTTCTTTCCGGCCTGATAATCGGGCGGCTTGACGACAAAGCCATAAATCTTTGTGCCATCTTTGCTGTTGAACTCGATGTCTTCGACTGAGCCGAGTTTGATCTTCGCCATCAAATCCTGATTTCGGCGAGAGAGCGGGCGCGTCTCACTGCCTTCGAGCGCGAATACTTCCATAGGCTCATCGGGCTTGCTTGCAAGCGCTGCTATCTTGCCGTTGCGCCCAATGTCATAACTGGCAACCTCTCGCCTTCCGCCGAGCAACGTCTCCACTCGCCCGCCGCTCGCAGAGACTTTCGAGAGAATGCTTGCGCGATTGTCTTCCAGCAGGAAATAGATCGAATCCCCATTTGCAGACCATCGCGGCTTTGTCATGTTGCGATCAAGCGACGGCGCAAGCAGCCGGGGCTTTCCGCCCGCCGCAGGTATGACCGCAAGTTGATAAACGCCGTAATAGATCAACTCTTTCGCGCTTCCTCGAATGTAAGCGATTGATTTGCTGTCAGGACTCCACTCAGGAGGGCTGTTCCAGTCCGGGTCTGCATCTCCGCCTTCATAATCCGTAAGCTGACGCGCGGTTGCGCCGACTTTGGCTTCGATTATGTAAATGTCAAAGTTGCTGTGACGGTCAGCGTCATCGCCGCGCTTTGTGACGAATGCTATAGATAAACCGTCGGGCGACCACGAAGGCATCAACTCGTCATAATTGCCCGAAGTCAAAGCCTCAAGCTTGCGCGTCGCCAACTCGAATAGATAAAGATGCTGGCGGCGCATCGTCAGATAACCCGTCTCGTCTTGTTTGAACTGGAAGCGATCAAGCACGATGGGCTTCTGAGTCTTCTTTTCGTCTTTGTCTTTAGGATCGGGCGCGTCGGGATCAGGGTCTTTGACGGACAGCACGATCTGTTTGCCATCGGGCGACCATGCGAAATCATTGACGCCGCCTTTCAGGTCTGTGATCTTTTCCGCTTCTCCGCCCGCGCGGTTCATTACCCACAACTGGTCTGTTTCTCCCTCGACGGTGCGGCTTGATAAAAAAGCGAGATACTTATTGTCAGGGCTCCATCGAGGACTCTGCTCGCTTTCTTTGGTAGAAGTGAGTCGCACTGTTCGCGCGCCGTCCCAACTGGTCATCCAAATATCTGTTGCGCGTTTGTCTTCTTTCAAATCTTGTGTGCGAACTGTGTAAGCCACCCACTCGCCATCAGGAGATATTTGCGGATCGTCCACTTCGCTGAGCGCCAGAAAATCATCGAGCGTCAGCGCGCGTTTGTCTGATGTTTGAGCGGCCAGCGTTGTGATGAGCATTGCGAAAGCAGCAAAAACTGCGAGCGTTCTTTTCATGATAATCTCCTGAGGCGGAGCTTGCGGATTATTCGGATATGCCTGATTGCCAAGTTTTTCTAATTATTCGCCAATGAACTTCATCGCATGAAGTTTCTCTATAGTGTCGTCCCAATTGCTTACTTGTATGGCTTCCAGCGGGCACTGATCTGTTGAAGGCCAATTCTCAGCGATCTTACGAATCGGAGCATCGTTCCCGCCTTCAAACAACGCGTCGCCTAAGAACACAATCTTATCAACCCCGTTATTCAACAGAGTCCATACCGCATTCCCTTTGTCCTTTGTCGCAATGTTGAGGTCGAAAGATGTCTGACCTCCGAGGCTTATGGTCAACTGGTGACTCGCAATTAGAAACGATAATTCCCGTTTGAGATGATCCATCATCTTCGATCTATAACCTGTCGCGTGATCAAATACTACGAAGTTGTCTCTGCTGCGATGGTACTCCGCGCTGTAGCCTTCGATTCGTCCTATCGGCACAAAATTAATCATTGAGCCTCGATAGGTTATCGTCTCACCCATTACTTCAAATGAAGGCGGCAATTGAAACTCAGGCATCTCTCTGGCTTTTTCCAGCGCCTCTATCAACAAGTCATAATGGGCTTTGCCTAAATGATCTCGAATATCGAACGCTGAAACTATCTCAAGCGACATCTCTTTTGAATAATCGCAATAGTAATGAACGCCTCCATTACTGATAAAGGCATCGAATTGCTTGCGGAATCCGAATTCATAAAGGGGTTCAAAA
>DATEKX010000388.1:0-7501 GCA_035277165.1 Blastocatellia bacterium
TGCCAAAGTTACAGGCCCGCTCAGGTCAAATGTCGAAACAAACAGCGGCGATAATACGGCGCAACTCGGGCAGGAAACAGTCGTAGGCGTTGTGATGGGCACGGTTTCTTATATGTCGCCTGAGCAGGCGCTTGGCCGCGAGATAGATCAACGCTCGGACATATTTTCGCTCGGCATAGTCGCTTACGAAATGCTGACCGGGCGATTACCGTTCACGGGTGCAAGCTCTACGGAAGTGATCGACCAGATAGTTCACGTTGAGCCGCCCGCCGTCGCGCGATTCAACTACAGTGTGCCGCACGAGCTTGAGCGCATAATTCGCAAGACGCTTGAAAAAGATCCGAGCTATCGTTATCAGGCCGTGCGCGAGGTTTACATTGACCTGCGCAACCTGCGCCGCGACCTTGAGACCAACAGGCAAACCGGCCACATGAGCGTGCACCCGACGGAGCATCAAGCTACGGCGATGCTTTCCGACAGCAAGATGCTTGCAAACGCTGCTGAGGGCACGAGGTTAGAGAACGCTGTCGCGGTCATGACGTTTTCCAACATCACCAAAGAAGCTGCGGACGAGTGGATTGGTTCGGGCATAGCTGAAACGGTCACGGCTGATCTGAAAAAGATTCGTGGTCTTGCGGTCATCGGGCGCGAACGAATATTTGAGACGCTCAAGAATTTGAGTTCAGGTCAGCTTGCAGAATTCGACGGCAAATTCGCCATAGACATTGGCCGCACGCTCGGCGCGACCTGGATACTCGGCGGCGGGTATCAGAAGATAGGCGAGATGATTCGCATAACGGCTCGCGTCATTGACGTAAGAACAGGCGAGGTCATCAAGACAGTAAAGATTGACGGAAAGATCACAGAGATATTCGACCTTCAAGACAAGATCGTTTACGAGTTGAGTAAAGGGCTTAATCTACAATTAGGCCATTCCGAAATATCTGAGATAGAGCGCGACGAAACCAAGTCGGTCGAGGCTTATGAACATTTTTCGCGCGGCATGATAAACCTGCGCACAGGCAGCCGCGATTCGCTCGACCGCGCGATTCACTTCTTTGAAAGAGCCACAGAGGTTGACCCGAGCTATGCGAGCGCGTGGATGGGGCTCGGCGCAGTATACGATTTGAAAGGCTCGTTTCTGGGCATCCCCGAACTTTCACACAAGGCGATTGAGTTTGAAAAGAAAGCCATCCACCTCAACCCGCGCCTTTCACACGCGCACCAGTTTCTCGGCGGCGCGTACAACAGCATAGGCCGGTACGACGAAGCGATTGAAGCGATAAAGGAAGCGATGCGCCTTGACCCTGATAACGCGGGCGGGCACGCGGCGCTGGCTCGTGTTTACTGGATCGGCAAAGGAATGGTTGATGAAAGCATCACGGAACTTGAGCGCGCCATAACCATCAACCCTCAAGGAGGTTATGCATATCTCCAACTCGTATTTCTTCACACGCTGCGAGGCAACTATGCGCGGGCCGAAACCGTAGCGCGGCAGGCAATCGAATTGCAGGAACGATTCATATCAGGCAAAGAAGGGCTTCAGATAGTGGGCGCGCACACGCGGCTCGGATACGTCTATTATTGTCAGGGGCGTTATGAAGAAGCTCTGCGCGAATATAATTACGAAATGGCTTTCCTCTTATCAAGCGACCACGCGTTGCGCGACCGCGCGATGATCGAATTGGATCAAAAGATGGGCGCAGCTTATTTCAGAAGAGAGATGAAGGAAGAATCCGAGCGCCATTTCAAAGCCGCCGTGAAGAGATTCGAGGCGCTGGTAGGAAAAGGCTCGGACGACCCGTTCACGAAATATTACATAGCTGAACTCTACGCGCTGAAAGGCGACGCTGATCAGGCGATCAAATACTTCGAAGAATCCTCTGAGCAATTGAGCGCGATCAACTCGCAGCGCGCAAAGGTTGATCCCGATTTTGAATCTCTCAAAGACGACCCGCGATTTCAAAAGCTGATCGAGCAGTAAGCTTCCGAATTGTCTCAATCATCCGCTCCCGCAAAAGTAATCGATAGGTCGCGCGCCACACCGACAAGGTAGTGATTGGCGGGAATTGTTTTGATGGTTTTGACACACTCGGCGAGCGGGACTGTGATGATCTCGTTACAACTCCACGAAACCATGTGCCCGAATTCGCCGTGCGCTACGGCGCGCACGGCGGCTGACCCATAGCACGACGCAAGCATTCGATCAAAAGCCGTGGGAGTGCCGCCGCGTTGCAAATGACCGAGCACTACGACGCGGCTCTCTTTTCCGGTAAGGCGCGCAACATCTTGTGCGACGCGGTCGGCCATTCCGCCAAGCCGCGCGATCCTACCAACATCGCCCAGGTCTTGATAGACCGGCTGGCCTCCCGCAGCCTGTGCGCCTTCGGCGACAACTATGATAGAGAAATGCTGCCCTTGCCTGTCTCGCTCTGCAACTTTAGCCGCGACCTTATCGACGTAAAAAGGTATCTCAGGAATCAGTATCACATCCGCGCCTCCGGCCACGCCCGACTGCAGGGCGATCCATCCGACGTGGCGGCCCATCACTTCGACGAGCATGACGCGGTCGTGGCTCTCGGCAGTCGTGTGCAGGCGATCAATCGCTTCGGTCGCTATGTCGAGCGCCGTGTCGAAGCCGAACGTCAGGTCAGTCCCGACAAGGTCATTGTCTATGGTCTTGGGCACGCCGACCACGGGCACTCCCATTTCAGAAAATTCGTTGGCAATATATTGCGAGCCTTCGCCGCCCAGAACCACGAGCGCATGAAGACCGAGCCGCTCGAAATTGCGGGCGGCTTCGCGGTAAGCAGCTTCGTCTTTGACCTGCTTGCCTATCTCGTCAACTCGCGTGGCGAAGCGGCCACGATTGACGCTGCCCAGTATTGTGCCGCCGCGCGGCAAAAGTCCGCGCACGTTTTCGAGATTGAGCGGTCGCGTGCGCGTTTCTCCCATCAAACCTTCAAACCCGTCTTCTATGCCGATGACTTCCCACTCGTATATTTTTGTCGCCGTCTTGACCACTGCCCGGATGACCGCGTTGAGACCCGGTGCATCGCCGCCGCCTGTGAGCACTCCTATTCGCTTTCGATATGAACTCACCGAATACCTCCTGAAAAGCTCGCGCGTTTGCAGTTCATAATAATGACAGACCGACTACAGTACCGCGAGCGGCAATGTAAATCATTTTTCCAGCGGGCCTACCCGCGTGGGGAATTGACGCCGCGTTTTTTTAAGATATAGTCAAACAGCCCGGTCTTTACAGTGCCAAAAGCGAGGTCATTATGGATTCAACCGTTGTTTATCTTTTACTGTTAATGTTGTGGTTGGGATTAGTGGCAATGCTCATATTCGATAAGGTCTTTGCCCCAGGTGCAACACATAAGCAAGAGAAGCCTTGATCTAATCGCGCATTAAATGCCGGACGGCTCGTCAAGGCGCATATCTGTCAGCGTGATGGCGCCCGAATCGAGCAAGCCCACGCGATAGAGATTGTGGCCGAGCATCTGCGGCGCGCCTTTAAGGACGAGGCGCGCATTACGAGCGAGCAACCCGCGAAGCGAGTTGATGAAGGTCGCAAGCGCGATTCCGTCTTCAATATCGAGCCCGTAAAGATCAAGCGTGATCTCCTGCCCCGGCTCTCGAACAAGCTCATTCATCCGTCGCTCGAATTCTTCTGCGTTTGCCTCGGTCAATTCGCCTTCGACAGTAACGGCCTCGCTTGTCCCTCGCTCGATCACTCGGAAGTCAGGCTCTTTGTTCATTGCGACAATCTCACAAACAGATTCCGGTCAAACTTAAACACAACTGGCAAACTACATTTCGCCATTTTGCAGATTTACATATAAAAGAGCGGCGCGAGATTCGATGATCGAATTTCGCGCCGACTCTGAACTGCTTGCTGTAACTAGCGACTATTCCTTATTGCGATACTTCTCGAACCAGCCGCGAAGATAGAGTATCTGGTTCAGCCTGTTCGACGGATGGCGAGGCGCAGCGTTGAACCCATGATACTCATCCTGTATTCGCACCATCATCGTATCAACCTTGCGCAGCTTGAGCGCGCGATAGTATTGCTCGGTTTGCTCCATCGGCGTTCTCAGATCAAGTTCGCCCGTCATCAGCATTGTCGGCGTCTTCACATTTCCGACGTAAGTGATGGGCGAACGGCGCAAGTGTTCTTCAGGGTCTTCCCACGGCAGTCGCTTGAAGTTGTAGTACCACGACGAGCCGTCTGTCGTGCCGACAAAGCTGTACCAGTTGATGACGGGCTTCATCACGACTGCTGCAGCAAAGCGATTCGTGTGGCCGACTATCCACGAGGTCAAAACGCCGCCGCCTGAGCCTCCGCACACGAAAAGGCTTTTTTCATCTATGTAGCCTTTCTTTATCACAGCGTCCACACCATTCATCAGGTCGTCGTAGTCCTGACCCGGATAGTTGAACTTGATGGCGTTGCCGAATTCCTGTCCGTATCCGGTCGAGCCGCGAGGGTTGGTGTAGAGCACGACATAACCTTCGGCTGCGTGATTCTGAAACTCGAAATTGAACCCGACGCCGTACATCGAATGCGGGCCGCCGTGAATGTAAAGCATCAGCGGGTACTTCTTCGACTGGTCGAAGTCGGGCGGCTTGACTATCCAGCCTTGAACTTTCTTACCGCCCACAGAGTCGTACCAGATTTCTTCGACAGCGCTGATGGAGCGGCCTTCGAGCAAATCGCCGTTAACGTCCGTGAGCTTCTTAGGAGTCGCTTGTTTGAGGTTGAAGACGACGACATCGCCCGGCTCCTTTGGGTTTGTCAGCACGCCCGCTGCAAGCCCGTTTTTCGCAATCGAAGTTACTGTGAGCTGTTGAACTCCCTGCGTGATCGCTTGCGGAGCGCCACCCTTTACAGGCTCGAAGTAAAGATTATCCGAGCCGCGATCTTCGGTCGTGAAGTAGATGCCGCCATTGTCCGCTGCCCAGATCAAGCCTCCGGGCGCGCGGTCAAAACTCTGTGTGAGCGCGCGTTTGTTTTTGCCGTCAATGTCCATCACGTAGAGTTTTGAAACTGTGTAAGTGTCGTCCGTTTGATCGTAGCCCGTGTAAGCGATCAAGCGACCGTCGTGCGAGACAGTCGGATTTCCGTCAGGGCCGTTGCGGTCTGTGAGTTGAGTGATGCGGCCATCGCTTATAGAAAGCGAATAAATGTCCGAGCCGCCGCGAAGGTATTCAGCATCGGGTTTGCGCACGCCGCTGAAGAGGATCTTCTGCGAATCGGGAGTCCATTCGGGCGCGCCGTGATTGTAGTCGCCGTCGGTGAGTTGTCGCGGAGTGCCGCCCGTATCAGGAATGACGAAGATGTGCGAGAACCCTTCAGGGCGATAGCCTTGGCCGTCAGCGCGATAGTCCAGCCTGTCAATCAATCGCGGCGGATCAATCCATTTTGCGCCGGAGGGGCGCGGCGGCATCTTGACAGAAAATTCCGGCTTTGACGGCACGCTCATGTTGAACGCTATTCGGCGGCCATCGGGCGACCATTCAAGATTGCTCGGCGAGCGTTCGAGGTGTGTCAGTTGAGTCTCTTCGCCCGTGTCCATCCATTTGACGAAGATCTGCGCGCCTGACGGCTGACCGTTCGTGACGTAAAGAATTCGGCGGCCATCGGGCGACCATTCGGGCGAGCCTCCCTTGACGAGGAAGCGATTCTTCGAGCCGTCTGAATTTATAATCCAGATGTCGCTTTCGTATTTGTCGTTGACCTTGTCCGTCCAGCGTCGCGTGTAGATGATCTGACTGCCGTCAGGCGAAATCTGCGGCGACTGAACCGTTTCCCAATCAAGCCACAGATCAAGCGTTAGTTTGCCGCGCGAATTTGCCCCTGCGCTCGCGACCAGCAGGGTGATGAGAGCAAGCGCTGTGAAGATGTTACGTCGTCGCATTATGAAGTCTCCTGTTTACTGTAAACCATTTCATTAACACATCGCTGTTCGGTGACGAACAACACCGCGAACCTCGCAGCAATTCAGCCCGCCTGAAATGAAATGACAGTTTCTATCATTAACTGATGGGAAGGCTCACGGATTGGGTCCGGTCCACTGATGGCTGAAAAACCGTTCTTATAACCGAATGAATTTTCGGCAGGTGCATTTTATGTTTTGACGGCAACTCTGGTCAAGCAAAGAGAACCGGCAGTAGCGCAATTCGAGCACTGATGAAAAACACTGCAGAAAAGCATTTTGCGTTTACGTCTATCATAAATAGGCGAGATAAAATTGAAACGTTAAAACACGCACCAGCAAGACAGAAACTTGCTGATTAACACCTTGCCTAAGGGAATCTTTACTAGCCGTCCTGAATGGCCCATTAAGGAGGTCAAGAGTAGTACCAGAAAAATTTCGATATGAGGCTCGCGCAAAGCTGATGCCCTGCGTGAGTCTCGGCGAGGCGTTGCGCCATCAAAGCCTCGATCTTTCGTTTCAAATCCGACAGGGGTTGCCCTGGTATGGAATCCTTGACACTGCGCGTGAGCAAGCTCATATTTTTTGTGAGCAGCTTCGCGCCTAGATGAATTGGTCCAGAAGTTTTGGATCAACGAAATAGGAGAAACTATGGCGAAAGGAAAGTCAGAGCATTTAGAAATTTTTTCCGCAGCGTCGGCACAGTATCTCACAGACCTGCAAGCTGCTAAAGAGAAGATGTCCGAACAACTGCTCCAGCCGAGCGAGGCCGGGGCATTCAGAGCGATGGCGGCAGTCGCGGGCTCGACGCCTGAGGACAACGTCGTTGGTGTTGGCATTGGCGAAAAGCTCGTTGACGGTAAGGCATCTGGTATCCTTGCTGTTAAGTTTTTAGTGCGAGTCAAATACTCGCCCAACGAGGTCGGTAATAAACAAATGCTGCCGAAAACGGTCAATGGGATGCCAACCGATGTTGAACAGGTCGGAACATTCAGAAAATTTGCGGCGGCGGCTCCTATGCCCAATCCGAAAGCAAAATTTCGTCCGGCTCGCCCCGGGTGCTCAGTCGGTTTCAAAGACCCTGCAAATCAAATTGTAATGGCTGGCACATTTGGAGCACTCGTTAAGGATAGTCATGGCGTGTATGTTCTGAGCAACAATCACGTTCTGGCAGATGAAAACAGGTTGCCGCTCGGTTCGCCGATATTTCAGCCGGGGCTGCTTGACGGAGGCAAACCCGGCGACAGGATTGCACAACTCACAAAATTTGTCCCTTTGAAAGCTGGCGTATTCAATAAAGTTGATGGAGCCATTGCCAAGGCGTTGCAGAAGAATCTGGTATCAAACTCGATTCTCTTCATCGGCCCGCCTAAAGGAACGACCGCAGCCCTGGCAGATATGGTAGTTCACAAGTTCGGTCGAACTACAAGCTACACAGCCGGGCGAATTTCCAGCATCAACACGGACGTATCTGTGCAATACGACACAGGTGTATTCAAATTCAGCGGCCAGATCATCATTAAAGGCTTGAACAATCAGTCGTTTAGCGCAGGAGGAGA
>DATEKX010000389.1:0-2782 GCA_035277165.1 Blastocatellia bacterium
GGTATCTTCACAAGCGACGTGATTCTGCTCAACAATGTCAAATGATTTGTAGCTCCGTAGGAGCGACCTGTTTATAGCAACGCAGTATAAAGAAGAATCTGTAGCTCCGTAGGAGCGACCTTTCGATTGAGCAGGTCGCTCCTACGGAGCTACGGGAAATATTCAGCATGCTTTAACTATAGACAGGTCGCCCCTACGGGACTGCTGAAATAGGCCCTGAGAGCCAGTTTCAGGGATTTATCTCACTTGATTGCCGCGATGTCTTTACGGTAATTCATCCGATCAAATTTGATCTTGCTTATTGCCTCGTAGGCTCGCGCTCGCGCCGATTCGAGCGTAGCGGCTCGCGCCGTCACCCCTAACACTCGACCGCCCGAAGTGAGAAAGCTGCCTTGCTCGTCGCGCATTGTCCCCGCGTGAAAAACGACTACGCCTTCGATTACGTCTGCTTCGAGGAGCCCGTTTATGACTTTGCCCTTCTCGAAGTCGCCGGGATAACCGCCCGACGCCGCTACTACGCAGACCGAAGCGTCCGCGCTCCAATTTATCGAAGCCGAAGCGACCTGTCCGTCAACAACCGCGTTGAAGATTTCGACCAGATCGCTATCGAGCCGCGCCATCACTGCCTGCGTTTCAGGGTCGCCAAACCGCGCGTTGTATTCGATCACTTTCGGCCCGCTATCTGTGAGCATCAGTCCTATGTAGAGCACACCACTGAATGGATTGCCTTCTCGGAGCATGCCTGCGAGCGTAGGCTCAACTACCTCGCGCGTGATGCGCTCAAGCAGCGCGTTGTCAATCAAACCGGGAGCCGAAAACGATCCCATCCCGCCGGTGTTCGGCCCTTCGTCGCCGTCGCCTACACGTTTGTAATCCTGAGCCGGTACGATCACTTTATAGTCGCGCCCATCGGTGAAGATCATCAGCGATGCTTCGCGCCCGAAGAGACATTCTTCAAGCACGAGGCGAGAGCCTGCTTCGCCGAAAACCTTCTCGACCATCATCGCGTTTATCGCATCGTCAAAATCTTTCTGGTCATACGCGAGGCGGACTCCTTTGCCTGCTGCAAGCCCGTCGGCTTTTACGACTACGGGAAACTTGTATTCGGCTTCCATCGCCGCGCGCGCTGATTCCGGCGAGTGGCAGACAGTGAATTGAGCAGTCGGAATCTGGTGGCGAGCCATGAACTGTTTGGCGAAAATCTTACTGCCTTCGAGTCGCGCAGCGCTCATCGTTGGTCCGACGACGCGAAGCCCTCGCGCTTGAAAGGCTTCGACCACGCCTTTCACGAGCGGCGCTTCGGGGCCTATGACTGTAAGGTCGGCAGCAATTGATTCAGCTAGATTGGCAAGGCTGCCCGCATCATTCACATCCGCCGGAAAGCAAGTGGCAATTTGAGCGATGCCTGCATTGCCGGGCGCGCAGTAGAGTTCAGTGGTGTGCGGACTCTGGCGGAGCTTCCAACAAATGGCGTGTTCGCGTCCGCCCGAGCCGATTACAAGTATTTTCATAGCCAGCGATTTTACATTCGACCGTCACTTGCTGGCAAAGAACTAAAACAGAGAGTTCACCGCAGAGGTTAAATAGTTTTTCTCTGCGCCTCTGCGGTGAATTTCCCGCTTTCACACGACGCGATAGATTTTTCCTTTGAACACGACTGAAACTTTCTTGCCCAAAGAGAAAAAGTCCGCAAGCTTTGGTTCTTTCGCGATCAGGTTGAAGAATTCATCGCTGCCGAATTGCACTTCTACTTTCTGCATCGCTGACCCATCTTTCAACTCTGTGTCAACCCATTCGTCGCCTTTCAACTGGAACGTCTTATCTCCGATTGCGCGAACGGTTGTAAGGTATGATTCGGGACTTTCAACCTTGTCCGAATCTTTCATCTTTCTTTCCGCCTGACTGTAGATGACGGCGGCCTCGCCGCTTACCGTACTGCGACCGCTGGCGCTGGGCGCAGCTTTAGCCATGCTATCGTACATTCGCCGCCGCTCGGCAGGCACATTTTGCGCCATCCTGTTCATGTCTTCGGTCACAAGGAAAGATGTGTAAGGCGTGACGATGCCGTAACGCGTGCCAAGCCCTATGATCTCATCCTTCACTTCTTTGTTCTCGCCGTTGAGCCGGATTTGTTCAAGCAAATAACCGACTCTTCTGGTAGCCCACAATCTGGGAAGGAATTGATTATCGCTTCGCTCGCCCGGAAAACTTTGACTGGCGAATGTGAATATTTGTTCACGAGTTCCCATCTTGCCTGTCAGTTTTACTGTGGCCGAGTTCACATTGTTCTTGTATCTTCCGACGAGAATCAACTGAGAATTCTTAAACAGATCGCCCATCGCTCGCGGGTAAGTCAGTTCGGTTTCGACGCCGCCAAAGTCCAGTTTTAAATCGGACAGAACTGGATAATTCACGCGCGCAAAGAAGTTTGATACTTTGACTTCCAGGTCTTCCTGCGGCTCTATGTAATCGCTCGCGCCGCGATTGTCCGCCGAAAGTTTGTCGAGCAGATTTGTGTTCACATCATAACCGACGCCAAATGAAAATAATCTTACATTAGCGCGATTCGCATCCATCGCGTTTTTGACTATCTGCTTCACATCCGTAGTGCCTACGGTTGGCAAGCCGTCTGTCAGGAAGACTACCATCGCAGGGCGTTCGCCTGATTGGAACAGCTTGAATGCCGAAACGAGCGCGTCGTTGATGTTAGTACCGCCTTCGGCGCGGAGGTTTTCGATGAACTTGAGGCCCGCCTGTTTCCCGGCGCTATCGGCTTCGACTA
>DATEKX010000390.1:0-7198 GCA_035277165.1 Blastocatellia bacterium
CTACGTCTGATTTCTTGTCGAAACGTTCAGCCTTGCTCAAAGAAATCCTGAATTGTGTGCCGCCGCGTTTGGCAGCCTGATGATGGCGGGCGTAATCTACAAGAATGTTGCGCATCAGTTTTGCCGCCATTCCGAAGAATTGCGCGCGGCTTTCCAATCTGAAATTTTCCTGAGCAATAAGCCGAAGATATGCTTCATGAACAATGGCTGTAGGCTGTAGCGTAAGCATCGGAGCCTCGCGCCGCAAATAGGCATCGGCCAGGCGGCGTAGCTCGCCATAAACAATAGGCATCAATTCATCAATTTCTATCTTATTATTCCAGTTCGATTTGGCGAATAACTCAGATAGTTCCTTAGATTTCTGCATAGACACATCTCGAAATTGTTTTCCTGAAAAGCGTTGATCGCTTAAGCACGAGCCCGCATAATCGTCCGAATGTGGCCAAGTCTAACACGAATCGCTCGTGCTGCAAATTAAAAGTGGCATGTCTTACATTAAATCACTTGCGCTTCATCTGCCTTCCGCCTGCGCCATCTGAACAGCTTTGCGAAAAGATTGTAGATGCGCTCTGATTCTTTAGTCAGCAGCGGCCCAAGCACTGCAAGAATGAGAACGTATAGAGCCGAGAACGGTTGAAGCACGGGCAGCAAGTTGCCTGCCTTTGCAAGTTCAGCCATGATGATCGAAAATTCGCCGCGCGAAACGATTGTCAATCCGATATTCATCGAAGCCTCAGGTGAAAGTCCTGCGCGTTTGCCCGCCAGTATTCCTGCGGCGACGTTTCCCACAAGTGTCACAAGCACTGCGCCAAGCGCTATCCAGACAGCGCCGCCCAACGTGAGCGGATCAATAGTCAACCCGAAGCTGAAGAAAAACAGAGCGCCGAAGAAATCCCGAAACGGCACGATCAGTTGTTCGATTCGCTGGCCGTGCTCGGTCTCTGACAGAACCAACCCCAAAAGCAGCGCGCCAACCGCCTCCGCCACATGAATCGTTTCGCCGAACCCGGCCAGCAAAAACAGGCTCGCGAACAGTGTCAACAAGAATGCTTCGTTTGAAGGGATGCGAAAAAACCGATTCAACAGAGGCGTCGCCAGTCTTCCTAAAACTATCAGGCCGAATATGAAAGCCAGCGAGATGGCCGAAGAGGTGAGCACACCGCCCAGCGAAGTCGCGCCGCTCAAGATGATGCCTGAGATGGGCGAAAGATAGAGGGCCAAAAAGATGTCCTGAAACATGGTGATGCCTAAGATCAACTCGGTTTCAGGGTTGGCCGTGCGGCGCAGGTCGAACAAAACTTTAGCTATTATTGCGCTCGACGAGATGGTGGTAATTCCGGCTGCGACCAGCGCCTCCAGCACAGGCCATCCCATCAGGAAAGCGTAGCCAAGCCCGGCGACGAAGTTTATGAGGATATAGATGCTGCCACCTACTACTATCGAGCGGCCTGATTTGATTAAGCGCTTAACAGAAAACTCAAGGCCGAGATAAAAGAGCAGGAACAACACGCCGACGCGCCCCATGAATTCAATGAGCGGGGCGCTCTCGATGAAGCGAAAATCCATTATCCAGATTTTAGGGGCGTGCGGGCCGACCGCCATCCCTATCAATATCAGCAGCGGCACGTTTGAGAAACGAAACCTCGCAGCAAGCAGCACAGCCGCCGCCACAAGCGCCAGCGCCAACCCGACTTCAAAGACAAGGTGATCCATCTGCTAACCTGCCTTTCCGTGAACCAGAAGGCGCTTGAGCGCATCGATGGTTCGACGGTCGCCCGCAAGGATGAGCGTCGCTCCTTCGTTGAGCATGGTGTCGGCCTCAGGGTTGGTTCGCTTCTCCCTGTCCGGCTCGATCAGCGAGACGATGGACGCGCCGGTAACAGTGCGAATCTGAAGGTCGCGGATGGTCTTTCCGATGCAGTATGAACCGGGCTCAATCGTGTACCACTGGAGCAAAAGATCATCTAAAACTATCTCTGCCGAAGGCAGCGCTTTGGGCACGTAGGTCAATCCGCCGATGATGCCCGCGACCTGGCGGGCTTCGCTGTCTGTGAGCGTGACGACCGAGGCTACTCGGTCAGGCATCTTGCGCATGAAATGATAAAGCTCGCGCGTGCCGTCGTCGTGGATGACTATGGTCAGCCGGTCGCCGCTCGTAGCTTCAATCTGAAACTTGTGGCCGACGCCGGGAAGATTCGATTCTCTGATGGTAGACATGAAGATAACCTTTCACACGAATTTTTCTGGACACAGATGCGCGATCTGTCGTTTATCGAGCAAAGCAAGCGGGATTACTTTCCTTTTTCTTTGAATTTATGCCCGCAGTAGCGACACTTGTAATATTGCCCCGGTCGCTTCAACTGATAGACTGATGCCTTCTTGCAATGCGTGCAGATCTTCATCGCATCTTTGACTGAGTTGTATATCATCTGTGTCCAGATTGGATTCACTTTCATTACTCCTGCGTTTAGGGGGAGCCTGCGGCTCCCCTAATTGATTTCTGATTTTCTCATTGCGCCTGGCTTTCGCCCTTTTGATCGGCTTGCTTTTTCTCGTTCATCCTCACCCACAAGATGAAACCGATAGCAATCGTGAATAAAACCAGTACAACAATTATCTCTGAACTCATAATACTCCCCTTTCACGGCTTTGGCGCATTCATGCACAAGCCAGCTATAGACAGGTCGCCCCTACGGGGCTACATAAATTGGAAATAAGCTGGCTAAACAGCCGGAAGCGGAGGAGCGCGATCGCTCGGAGGCGAGATGCCGATCAGGAAATCACATCGCTCATTTTGAAAAGCGCAGGCTTGTTCATTTTGAACAGCAAGCAATACAGGTAGACTGCTGGCGTGAAGCAAAGCGACAGGCGTTTGCCGCCTGAAGGTTTTGCTTTCCAGATTTAGAGTGCGCTTCTCAAAACGCATGACGGCAGAATCGGTCAGCGATAACCGGGCAAGTACAATGATGTGGCCGGGCGCAGCAGAACTGGCCTGAACCGGAGAAACCAACAGGCCCGTGATGCTTGAAAGATAGATTCCGGTAAACGCACAAAAAAGGATCAGCGCTTGTATCCGGGAATGTTTTGTTCTTTGCTGCACGTATTAATCATATCACGTGAAGCTCTGGCAACGCGAAAGCAATCACGATAATCACAAGACATAAGTTCGCTTGTTTGACTATCGCAGCCGGGTGGGCGAAACTGTTAACGGGAGCTTGTGAGCACTATTCCGAAAGACAGGTGTTCTCATCATGCCCCGCCTCATCCTCGTTGTTGATGACAATGCAGACGCTCGCTATATGTTCAAAACCGTGCTTGAAGTCCAGGGCTTTGCAGTCGCCTGCGCCGAGGATGGGCAAGCAGCTCTCGATATGATCAAGGCTAATCCGCCCGATTTGATAATTTCAGATATTCAGATGCCTAACCTTAATGGAATCGAGTTGATAAAAATATTGCGGAGTCAGAGCGAAACCAAAGATACGCCTGTGCTGGTAACGAGCGCTCAACATAGTGGCGTTTTAGAAGATGCGATGAAAGCCGGAGGGACTGCCGCTGCAACCAAACCCGTACAACTTGAATCTTTCATCAAATTAATCACACAACTATTGATGATAAACTGAAGCGAGCCAGGACGCAGGCTGCGTCCCGGCTCGCGCGGTTCGTGCTTTCCAGATTACTTCATCCTGCCAAAGCCATCGGGGTTCGGCGGCTTTGCTTTCGCAGGCGGGGCGGGATGCTCGTTATTTTCATCCTCATCAACTTCGCCTTCGTCCGTCGCTTCCTGATAATCTTTCGGCTTTTCTTCGTGCTTGAGCGATATGCCCATTATCTTTGGGTCGTTCATGAATTCGATCAATTTCGCAGGGCTGAACTTTGCCTGCACCACAAAGGCTTCGGACTTTTGCATCGTCACGACCAGTATTTTTATGTCTTCTTTTTCGTGCAGCGCATAGACGTATGTCCATTGCTTTTCGCGCGGCGAACTGAACTGAACGAGCGGCGACCACACAGACTCGATCTTGCTTCGTATTACGGAATGAAACTCGCTTTGTCCGGGACGAGGGCCGCGCGTGTAATCAAGCTCTCTGAGCAGCACCACTTTAAAATTCTTGACGCCCGCGGGCTTGATCATCTTCACGGCCATGCGCGCGAACATCATCATCCCAAAGAAGCTTTGTTGTTTGCCGTTGTAGTTCGACTTTATGTGATTGACGACCGTGCTGAAACTCTTGTCCCCTGCAAAAGCCGGGCTGCTTGCAAGCGACAACAGCACGATTATGATTACCACTTGTAGAAATCGTTTTTTGATTGTCATCGCTTATTACTCCTGAGGCGGCTTTTCCGGTCTGATCAATTGAGGCGGTTTCTTTTCGGTGCGCTTGTCGGTTATCACGATCTTGTCGTCGTTCGGTTTATTCTGCTCTTCGTCTTCGGGCGATTTATTTTTGCGATTATCTTTGACTGTGACGCCGACGCCGGTCATCTGCTCAAGCCCAAAACTCGGAATGCCGAACTTGCCTTCGAGGTCGCGGAACTTCGCAAGGTCAATCGTGCCGATGACGTTGACAACCGTCAGCGCGCGAGGCTCTGCCGCAAGCACTGCGATTCCTTTGATGATGCTTCCCTCATACATCATCACAACGTCATAGCTGCCTTCGCGTTTGCTTCGGACATTGGCAATCTTCACCCAGCCGGGCGTGCTGAGTTGCGCGCGTATATATTCGGCGTCTGCCGCGGAGTATATGCCTTCTTTCTCGAACTCGAACCGCCTGACGTAAACGCCCTTCAATCCCGACAGTATATCTTTAATCTTCGCCTCATCGGGCGAGCGTTTTTCATTCAGGGCTGACATCGCAAGCCTTATCAACCCTTCGTCTACTGTTACGTCAATCACTTTGTCTGCGACATCGGCAAAGCGATCCAACTGGCTCATCTGTATGCGAGCATCCTGCGCTTGCGCCTGCGCCTGCGTCACGGCAAGCCCCAACAACAGCAGGCTAAGCGTCACGGCTTTTTTCAAAGATGTATTAAGCAATTTCATAAGATTCCTTTCACGCTATCTATTATTCAAAGGCTCCGGTTTATCCTTAGGGCCGTCGTCCTGAATCGCTCTCTGCGCGTCATTGAGAGTCGCGCCAGCAACTTGAAGCGCAAACAGCACTCGTTCTTTTGCGGCTTCCGCTTCGGGGCTGGGTCGCGGTTCTCTTCTGACTGCAATCGCGTTCGGTCTAAACTTCCTCGGTTCGCGTATGTTTATGCGGGGCCGTTCGCTCGTGTGAACTTTCGGAGTTTTGTCACCCCACTCATTGATTTGCTCGACTCCCGCGCTCGCTCGATTGACCGCCAAAAGTTTGCTGTCATCTTTGACCGTCGTTTGACGAAGCCCCATGCCGATTGCGATAAGCATTACAGCAGTTGCGCCTATGGCGACCCAGCGAAATCGAGGCATCGAAAACCATGCCGCAAGGCGTTGCCGGAAATCCGGGCGAGGCGCGGGCGACGAGTTAATTCGCTCGATCAGTCGCGCGGTGAAATCCGGTGACGGCTCCTGGCGACGGAAAGCTATTTTCAGTTCATCATCAAGACGGCTCATACTTGTACTTCTCCTAACGAGCGGCTCAGCTTGTCGCGCAACAGCGCAAGCGACCGCCGCAAATGGCTTTTGACGGTGTTGACCGGCATATCAAGCACGCGGGCAATCTCAGCCGGTTCGAGGTCTTCCTGATAGCGAAGCACAACGACCATTCGCGCTTTCTCAGGTAGCGTATCAACGACTCGACGCAACATATCGGAAAGCATGAAGTCACCTTCGCTAGTATCTGCCACGGGCTCCGGCACATCATCGAGGCTCACCTGCGGGCGAACCTTCTGACGGCGGGCTTGATCTATGCAGCGATGGCTCGTCACCTTACGCAGCCAGAACGTGAGGTGGGCCGGACTCTTGATAGCAGAGAGGTTTTGGTGGAGGTTCAGGAACACTTCTTGAGCCAACTCCTCTGCCAGCCACCGGTCTCGCAGAAAATAACAGGCAAGGCTGAAGACCATTCCCTGGTGCTGGCGAACAATTTCTGCGAAGGCCAACTGATCGCCCAACGCCGAGCGGGCCAGCGCTGTTTCGAGTTGGGCTTCCGTAGCCTTTTCCAATGTGTAAGTCCCTTCCCACCCCACCATGCATTAGTACGCAGCAGGATTGTTGATCGAATGCAATTATTTACACAGTGTAACAATAACGGAAGATAGAAGTCAGGTTGGCAAAGGATGATTCCGCTTCGATGAACTTCGCCCTGCCCTCACTCGTATCATAAATACGGGAGGGGAAAAATGAGAGACCCAGGGATAGCAGCAATTTTAAGTTTCTTCATTCCAGGCGTAGGCCAAATCTACAACGGCAAGATATTGCGCGGCATATTCTGGCTGATCGTGACTCCGGGCATATGGCTCGGCACGGGCGGATTTTTAGGCTGGGTGTGCCATCTTATCTCTGCCTACACGGCTTACTCTTATGCCAGCCGCCATCGCTACGTAACGGATTAGCGATCTGATCGCCGATTTACGGCTTACGTCGTTGATCGGGTGTTTTCTGAACTCGCGGCTTTTTGACTGTTTGAGGTGGCCGACTCTGTTGCTTTTGGGCTATCTCCAGACAAAAAGCCGCTAATGTAATGACGGCAGTTGAACGGAGTGTTTTGTTCTCCAAAGCCTTCGCTACCAGCAACGCCCGGTCGAAATCGAATGGCGCAAGCTCACGAAAAGCATTTTCCAAACTGAAACCATCTACATCATACCTGGCCAGATAGCCAAATTGCGGCCCTTCAATCCTTTGAGATAAACCTGTATTGTTCAAATCGGGATCAGTAATGCGGTTTATAGTTTTGACTGCATCAGTCATCACTTCAAACGCGCGCGCGTGATCTACTTTAGAGTAGAGGTGTGAAATCCCCAGCAGCGTCCGCGCCTTTTCATTAGAGTTGTCCGTCTTGAGCGCTGCTGCGGCAACAGCATCCAATATTTCTCTCACTCGCGTTCTATCTTCAAACCGTCTTAGAGCTTCAGCAGCAATCTCATACGATAAGTATGCTCGGAGATCAAGCTGTTCGACTTTTTCGCTTAACTGTCTCGCGTCGTCCAAAGAACCTTCATTAATTGCTTTTTGTGTTCTCTTGAAATAGAGCCAATTCAGCAGTTGTTGGCGGATTTT
>DATEKX010000391.1:0-2584 GCA_035277165.1 Blastocatellia bacterium
GCAGATCCGATTTTGTGTTCCCATCGCCGTTAAGCTCAGGCGCGCCTATGTTGATCGCGATTTGATCGAATCCTGTTTTTTCGAGCGCGAGCCTGAGCGACTTCGGCGAAAAATGATTTATGTGAACCAGATTGTCTGCCACTGAAACTCTATAACTTCGCTTAATCCGCGCGCGCAGATTCTCTTTCAAGAGTTGGTTGTGCCCGCAGGGAACTTTGATCGCAATCCATCCGCCCGGCTCAAGCAACTCATTGACGTGCGAAAGCAATTTGACGGGGCAGGGAATATGCTCAAGCACATCAAGTAGAGTTACGACATCAAATCTCTTTCCTTCCGAAGCCAGATGATGCGCGTTCACCTGATGAACGGGCAAACCTGTTCTGCGCGCGGCGAACTCGGAAGTGCGCGGATTCAATTCTATCCCTTCGGCCTGCCACCCGGCCCTGTCGGCAAGATGGATGAATCGCCCGACGTGCGCGCCTATATCGAGCAGGCTGCGTTGCTCGGTCGAAACTCGATGCTCAAGAGATTCAAGCACGATTCGGAATATAAAGTCCTTGGCTCTTGAATCAAACTCCTGCTCGATCCATTCGGCGGACCAGTGCTGATCATACATGCGATCAAAATAGTTCGGCAGCGTCGGCATCGAATCCGGCTGCGCGAACCCGCAACTGCGACAGCGCGCGAGCCAGAATTTATGCCCCGTGTACCGGGCAATCTCAGGGTCTTGCTCGATGTATGCCGAAAACTCGAATCGCCCTTGATGGACTCGATCAAAGTCGCGGCCTTCGCAAATCCAGCAGGAATCAAGAGCCTCGAACTTCGCCTGCGCTTCGGTGATAGTTGTTGACGAATCGGTTATGTGTTTCACTCGGTTCACGCTGCCTCGATGAGCCGGACAATTTCTGAAGCCATCGCTTCCCATGTATGTTTGCGCATCATTTCTGACAATGCCTCAACCTGTTTATGAATGCCTTCCATATTGCGCCGCCAATGCCATAATCGGTCGCTTAAACCTGCCGCATCATCCGGGTCAGGAATCAACAGCCCCTGCAATTCTACCGGGTAATGTTCGGCTACACCTGCTTCGGCGCTCACAATCGCGGGCAGACCGCGCGTAATCGCTTCGCGCACGGATTGCCCATAAGCTTCATAACGCGCAGGGTGAACGAGCGCATCACATGCTGCCAGTACTTCAGGCACATCCTGCCTGAAGCCCAGAAACCTGATTCGCTCGTCAAGCTGGTTCTCTCTTGCGCGCCGTTGCCAATCCTCAAGCTCTGCGCCAGTCCCGACCACGATCAGATCACAGTCCCATCGTTTGTCTGCGCACAGCGATTGCCACGAGGCAAACAATGTGTCGAATCCTTTTCGCCTGTCGCCAAGCGCGCCTATGAAGGCCACTGCCGGGCGATCATCTTTAAACCCCAACGCGGCGCGGGCAGCTGCTCTTTTCTCTGCGGTTACAGGACTGAAACGCGCGCAATCCATTCCGTAGTAGACGACTTTGACGCGTGATTCAGGCGCGCCAAGTCTTTCTGTCACATCTCGACGAGTGCGTTCGCTGTTGCAAACTACGAGGCGCGCGCGCGTAAGGTTGATGCGCTCGGCTCGAAGCGCGCGGCGACGCGCGAGTCGAGCTTTGACTGAATCGAGCGCCGAACCAGATGCGTGCGGTTCGTAAGCCGCATGAACGTAGTGCACCCAGTTAACGTCGCTCCAGATACAATTTCCGCCATTGACTATCGTGCGCCCCTCGCGCGACGCTATGCTTTGCGCCACGGCGCGACCCTTACGATCCAGCAGCGGTTCGCCGAGGAAGTAAGAGTTCATCGGTTTGGATACGCGATGAAACCGGATGTTAGGGTTAGAGATCAAATCTTCGGCTGCTCTATGCGTGACCAGATGGACTTCGTTGCCTTGAAGCGCGAGATGGCTTGCAAGCGCGAGGTTAGCCATGTCCATTCCGCCCGTGCGAACGAAGTCTCCTGTGACAAGCAAATAAGGCCGCACAGTCTTCATCATCGAATCCTTTTTGAAGCAGTCAGAAACGGACTGATCGTTTGCGCAGTTGAAAAGATGATGCCATTAAGCAGCCAGAATTCCATGCCTCCCTGACTTCCGAAGTAAGGGTAATTGAATGTTACTGCAAACGCTCCCACGTTGTAGGCAATCAGCAGCGCCCCCCATACAACCATATCTTCGCCATCCGAGTTTTTGACATTCCTCATTATCTTCCAGCCCATTAACGTTGTTATAAATATCGCGGCGACATAAGCCAGAACCAACGCCAAGCCTCCATCCAGTATCCATCCCGTCCACTGGATTTCTACATAAATGCCTTTTTGATTGGGATCACTGCTCGCGCCGAAATAAGAACTCATCATGCCCCAACGCCCAAGCCCTGCTCCGAGCGGGTATTGAGGCAGAATTTCATTAACGGTATATTCCAAAAAGATTCCGCGACTTTTGTAATAGACCTCTGTCGGGCTAGAGGCGACCAGCGTTGAAAGCCGGTTATAGACGCTCTCTCCGGCCAGCGAGATTGCCCAACTAAAACTCCCAAACGCGACCGCCAGCAGCA
>DATEKX010000392.1:0-2396 GCA_035277165.1 Blastocatellia bacterium
ATGCACTCGCGGAGAAGAAGGCTGAAAAGATCAACTTAGAAATGCATAACGATGCGGGCAATCTGGAGGAGAAAGAATTAACGTTCACGGAACTCGAACAGCTCTACAACAAGCTGACGAAGGACAAGGCTGATCTCACCGCCGACATAATCAAACTCAACCAGCCTATTGTCGAAGCTCGCAAGAGCCGAGATGATTTCCTGCAAACCAAACTCACAGGGCTTTCCGTCCAGCAGGTGCAGGGTCTTCAAAAGAAGATGGACGAGTTCAAATACGACATCAAGCAGATCAATGTCGCGGGCGGCGCGGTCATTGATCGTTGCGAGTCCTGTCACGTCGCAACCCGCGAGCCGATAAGGCTGACCAAGGAAGACATGGACTGGCGAGGCGATGGCACGGAAGAAGACCGTATATCTGCGGCTCTCGTCACACATCCCAACCCTGATCTGCTGAAGACTCACGACCCTGAGCGGTTCGGATGCTCGACCTGTCACGGCGGCAATGGTCGCGGCACAACTTCCGTCGAAAAGGCTCACGGGCGATACAAACACTGGTTGTGGCCGCTTTATTACAAAGAGAACGCGCAGGCCGGTTGCGTTCAGTGTCACAGTCGTGACCGTGTGCTGCAAGGCGCTGACACGCTTAATCGCGGCAGGAACCTCTTCCAGGTTCGCGGCTGCGTCGGCTGCCATCGCTACGAAGGCTACGACCGCGAGCTGGATGCTCTGAGCAATGCCCGTCAGAGCATAAAGACGCTGGAGCTTGAAAAGGTAGACCGCCAGCGCGAGATAGATCAGTTGACCGCAGGCGTCAGCGCAATCGCTGACCCGGTTGAACAGAAACGTCGCAACGTTTCGCTGCACCAGATGATTGCTCAACTCGAAGCGCGCATTGACGAGTTTGATATTCAATCGCGTTACCTGATGCAGGATCAGAAGAAGGTCGGGCCTAACCTGAAAGAAATTCGCGCGAAACTGAACAAGGATTGGCTGCCGGTCTGGCTTGCCGACCCTCAAGCGTTCCGGCCCGGCACGAAGATGCCGACATTTCGCATGAATGACGACGAAGTGAAAGCGATCTCGGCTTTTCTCTGGCAGAACGCGCTCGATGTCAAGCTGCCGCCACAAGCGGCGGGCGACGCGAATCACGGCAAAGAGTTGTTTAAAACGCTCGGCTGCATGGCTTGCCATTCGATTAACGGCAGCGCGATTAATGTGAGCGGCGGAAGAATAGGCGGCGACTTCGCTGCTGATCTTTCGCGCGTTGGCGAGAAGGCTAACTATGAATACATAGTCCGATGGGTTCACAACCCGCGCCAGCGACTCGCGCCATATTCGCCCAGCCAGAAGCGCGACCTGACGCCCGCCGATTACAAGGCGAAGAACCTTCCGTTCGTGTTTGATGACGAGCATTCAAAGAGCCCTGTTGACGGGCGCGAGCTTCAGATTCAAAACATGACCGTGATGCCTAATTTCCGGTTGTCGGAACAAGACGCGCGCGATATCGCATCGTTCCTGATGAGCCAGAAGCACACAGAATTGCAGTATCCCGATACGTCTTACATGAACGACACGACGCTTGCGGATCAGGGCAAAGTACTTGCTCAGAGATACGGCTGCGCGGGCTGTCACGAGATCAAGGGAATGGAAGACGAGCAGCGAATCGGTACTGAGTTGACTGTCGAAGGCAGCAAGCCGATTGAGCGATTGGACTTCGCGCTGCTCCAACACGATGCGGAGGCGAATCTCAATCCGTTCACGGGCCAGGAGATTGAACGCGAAGGCCGTGATAAATGGTACGATCACAAAGGATTTTTCGAGAACAAACTGCGCAGTCCCGGCATCTATGATCAAGGCAAAGAGAAGTCTCCCGAAGAAAAACTGCGCATGCCGAATATCTACCTGCCTGAAACCGATGTGACCGCGCTAACGACTTTCCTGCTCGGCAGCGTCGAGACCGCTCTGCCCGCGTCAATGCGCTACACGGCGGAAGGTCAGAAAAAAGCGGCGCAGGAAGGCTGGTGGGTAATTCAGAAATACAACTGCATGGGGTGCCATAATGTTTTGATCGGGCAGGACTCTGCGCTTATGGGGCTTCCAATATATGAAGGCGACGCGCAAGAGCAATTGCCGCCACGACTCACTAGCGAAGGCGCGCGAGTCAACCCTGGATGGCTGTTGCAATTCTTGAAAGACCCGTCGCTTATGAAGCCGAACGAACGCGCTGCCTCATCTGGAGAAGTGAAGCAGGCATTGATAGCGCATCTTGCGGGCGCGCCGCCATCACGATCAGTGCAGCAAGACTCGCAGACGCAGAACGCGCAAACGCAAGCAGCCATGCCTGCTCAGTCTGCGCCGGACACGGCAGATTGGGCACCGAGCTTCAAACTCAGCCCG
>DATEKX010000393.1:0-8888 GCA_035277165.1 Blastocatellia bacterium
AACCCGCGAAGCGGGTGTCAGCATAAAGCCCAGCACTGATGTGCTGGGATAACAGTATGCAGCGCCATTAAGCCCGCGAAGCGGGCGACAGCCCCCCGCTAACTGGGTATGCTGTCGCCCGTTTCACGGGCTGAGGGGCGGAGGCTATCGGTTTGACCCAGAGCTTTTGCTCTGGGCTTTATGCTGACACCCGCTTCGCGGGTTGATTGCCAGCATTTCAAAACTCGCTTGGGCATAATCAAGTTTTGTCCTGAAATCTATAGCCGACTGAGATAGAATATCAGCGCCCCTTCCTTAATATTTCCGCTGGTGGAGAAACCGATGGCTGACAGAAGACCTCTTATAACGCTGACGACGGATTTCGGCGAGGCTGATTACTTCGTGCCAGCAATGAAAGGCGTGATCTATTCGCTCAACCCTGCTGCCGAGATCATTGACCTGACGCACCAAATCCCGCCGCACGACATCTATGCAGGGGCATTCACTCTGCTTTGTTGCTATTCGAATTTTCCGAAAATGACTCTTCACGTAATCGTCGTTGACCCGGGCGTGGGATCGCGTCGCCGTCCCATCATGGTGATGACGGACAATTATAATTTCATCGGCCCGGACAACGGCGTGTTCAGCTACATCTATCAGCGCGAGCATGTAAATCGCATCGTGCATTTCAACGAAGATCATTATTTTCGCACGCCCGTATCGAACACTTTTCATGGCCGCGATATTTTCGCTTCCGTCGCCGGTTACGTATCGAAGCTGGTTGATTGGAGCAAGATGGGCGTAGAGATAACCGATCCTGTTCGCTTTAATACGCCGACGCCCTCAGTCGTTTCCGAGCGCCAGATTCGCGGCAGCGTCATTCACGTAGACCGATTCGGCAACGTCATCACCAATATCACAGCCGCAGAATTAACGCCCGAAAGATTGCGCTCGGGCGCGCGAGTCAGAATCGGAAAACACGAAGCAGCGCGCGTGCTGACTCATTATGCCGAAGCGAATCCGAATGAGTTGTTCGCCTACATGGGCAGCGCCGGATTTCTGGAACTGGCGGTGAACCGCCAACCTGCGGCGCGAATAACAGAAGCGCGGCGCGGCATCGAAGTTGAAGTCGTGATTGCGTAGTCGTGATCGGAGAAGGCGATAAAGAGTTTTGCCCCTGAGTTATTGACGAAACGTAAAATGAGAAATGGAATATGGCAAAATCACATTATCGTCTATACGTCCTTCTGTCCCTGATACTTTGTTCTCTGGCTTTTCAAAACTGCACTTCTAAAAGCGCAAAAGGCAATGAGCAAAATTTATCCTATCTTGACCTGCGCAAAACTCACTCTACAGTTTTGAAAACTCGCGGGCCTTCGCCGCAGAAATGGCATGACATAGCGCCATTGCACGGAGTGACGAAAGTTCCCTATACGTCTGGGGATTTGAAATTAACAGCATGGCTGGCAATGCCTAAGAATGCTCAGGCGGATAAAGTTCCTGCCGTAGTCTACTTTCACGGCGGATTCGCATTTGGCATGGAGGAATTCGTTGACTGTCAGCCTTTTTTAGATGCCGGGTTCGCGGTGATGATACCGACACTGAGAGGCGAAAACGGGAATCCCGGCAACTTTGAGTTGTTCTATGGCGAAGTTGATGACGCGCGAGCCGCAATATTGGAACTGACCAAACAGCCGCGCATTGACGCGAGCCGAATATATACTTTCGGCCACAGCGCGGGAGGTGCGATCTCTGCGCTGTTGTCGCTTTGGGACGATGTGCCGATTCGTTTAGGAGGCAGTTCCGGCGGCCTTTATTCAAAGGACGTTTTCTCTGGCTGGAAAGATTTCGTGCCGTTTGATTTGAGCGACGATAAAGAAAGAAAGCTTCGCCTTCTGGTCGGTAATATGTCATCTATGAAGCGAAAGCATATCGCTTATCTGGGCGAAGATGACACTCTTGCCAAAGTAGTGCCTGCCGCCGATACGGAGATAAAACAATCGGGCGCGCCGCTTACTATCAGCGTAATCGGAGGCGATCATTTCACCAGTCTGGAACTGGCCGCATCGTCTTTTGCAAATGCAATAAAGCTGGATAAGTAATCACTGCTTTCAAGGAACGCGCTTGTCAGGCACTTCATTAACAGCCACTTCGTTGACAGCCCCTCGCGCGTATCTTATCCTTGAATATTGGATTTAAACCTGGAAAATTTCTGATACACAACAGTGAGCAGTGAAAGGATACAACTAAGATGTCGAGTGATGCTAATGCCGCCAAAGCGGGACTTGAGGGCATCGTCGCGGGGGAGTCTACTCTTAGCGATGTCAATGGTCAGGAAGGCCGCCTGATTTATGCCGGATACGATATTCACGACCTCGCCGAGCATTCAACCTTCGAGGAAGTGATTTACCTGCTTTGGAATGGCCTACTGCCTACGCGCCCCCAACTTGATGAGCTCAAACAACAGCTAAGCTCCGAATCCGGTCTTCCCACAGAGATTCAACAATTCATCCGATCAATACCGAAAGACGCGAACACTATGGACATGCTTCGCACAGTCGTGTCCGCCCTTTCATTTTACGACCCGGACAAAGCGGATATGTCGCGCGAAGCAAACGTGCGTCGCTCGATCAGGCTCACGGCAAAGTTTCCGACAATCGTCACCACATT
The DNA here is from genome assembly GCA_035277165.1 of Blastocatellia bacterium. Taxonomy (GTDB): domain Bacteria; phylum Acidobacteriota; class Blastocatellia; order UBA7656; family UBA7656; genus DATEKX01. Next base: position 2,650 of record DATEKX010000393.1, read on the forward strand.
CCAGCGCGTGCGCAACGGACTCGACCCCGTAGAGCCTCGGCAGGATTTGTCGCTCGCGGGAAATTTCCTCTACACCTTGAAAGGCGAAGAGCCTGACGAAATCGCAACGCGCACGATGGACGTTGCGTTTGTTCTCCACGCAGATCACGAACTCAACGCTTCGACTTTCGCCGCGCGCGTCACGGCTGCGACGCTGTCTGATATGTACTCGGCGATAGTTTCGGCAATCGGCACGCTCAAAGGGCCGCTGCACGGCGGAGCCAACGAAGGCGTTATCAAGAACCTGCTTGAGATCGGCAACGTCGAAAACGTCGAGCCGTGGGTGAAGAACGCTTTTGCCAACAAGCAGAAGATCATGGGCTTTGGCCATCGCGTCTATCGAACAACAGACCCGCGCGCGACTCACCTGAGCGAGATGTCGCGCCAGCTTGGGCAGCGTACGGGCGAAACGAAGTGGTATGACATGTCGAAGAGGATGGAAGAGGTGGTCAACCGCGAGAAGGGACTCAACGCGAATGTTGATTTCTATTCGGCTTCGACTTATTACGCGCTCGGCATACCGACTGATCTGTTCACGCCAATATTCGCTTGCAGTCGCATATCGGGTTGGACTGCGCACGTGCTTGAACAGTACAAGAACAACAGGCTCATCCGCCCGCGCGCCGAATACGTCGGCCCGCGCGGTTTAAAGTATGTGCCGATTGATGAACGCGGTTAAAAATTAGCCTGGAATTTTATCCTTCACATTGCATCGGCATCATTGGCCTTTTGAAATAGACCAATGATGCCGATTTGTCATGCAGCGATTTTATTGGAGCGCATACATGAACCCATCAGTGCTGCCGAAGTAAACCGTTCCGTGATCAATCGCAGGCGAAGAGAAGATCGCTCCAACCGTAAATATCCGCGACATAGAGACGGCCATGTCTTGATAATCGTTGAACACCGGAGCGTAAAGCACCTCTTGATTGAAGCTGCCGTTGGGATTCAATATCTTTAGCGGGTCTTTTTTGGAGCTTTCCGTCTGGAACTCCCATGCGAGCTTGCCCGTCTTTGTATCTATGGCGTAGAGCTTTCCGTTGTGGCTCCCCACATAAGCGAGATCGCCAGCTATAGCAGCAGACGAAAACATGTAAGCTTTCGCATCAAAGGTAAAACGCATTCGACCCGTTTTTGCGTCGAGCGCGTGAAATCGAGAACTGTCTGATGTGCCTGCGTACACTGACCCGTCGCGCACAGCAGGCGTGCCGATCACCCACGATTTGTTCGTTGCATAATCCCACTTCTTGCGGCCCGTCGCGGCATCAACTGCATAGACGTGAGCGTCGCGGCATCCGACATAAACTGTGCCGTCAGCTACAGCCGCAGACGATTGAAACCCCACCTGATTATGAATGAACGAATCTTCGCCCGTTTTGAATCGCCATCTTTCCTGTCCCGTCTCAGCGTCCAATGCGTAGAGATAACTGTCCCAACTGCCAATGTAAACCGTGTTGTTTGCAATGGCGGGCGAAGCGTGTACTACGTCGCCGGTAGCAAACTTCCATTGGAGCGCGCCCGTTTCAGCATTCACGGCGTAGACGTTTCCATCGCCGCTGCCGAAATAAATCTTGCCATTGAAAACAGCCGGTGAAGATGTGAAGAGGTCATGCGAATCGGGAATCATCTGATAACCGGGAGAGTAACCGTGAAGGCGATTGGCCTGGAATCGCCTCTCATACTCGGCTGTGAATCTCCACTTGACGGCCCCCGTGTCGGCGGCGAGCGCGTACAGGGCGCTATCGAAACCTGTGAAATAGACTACGCCGTTAGCTACTGCCGGTGAAGACGTGACCTGCCGTTGAGTTTTGAATTTCCATTTCTGTTTGCCCGTCTCCTGTTCTACTGCGTAAAGGCAGCCGTCCACGCTGCCAAAATAAACAACGCCGTCGGCTATGGCTGGCGAAGATAAGACCGCGCCGTCGGTTTTGAATGCCCACTTCACACCGCCCAATTGTTTTGGGCCTGCTGATTCGTACACGCCCGTTCGAGCTATATTACCGTGGAACGTAGTCTGGGCTGTCGCGCTACCGGCGGCGACAAGCAAGACCAGAAGACAGACTGTTAGTCGATTCATCAATATTTCCTCATCTTTCATTTGAGCAGCGAATCAATCAACCCGCCTACTTTTTCGTGGAGGTCTTTCGACGCGCCATAAAAGATCGAAGCCGTCTTCCCCTGACGGTCGAATACGAACATCGTCGGCACGCTCGTAAGATCACCAAACGGCGCAACCTCTTCGCCTGCTCCTACAACGGGGCTGACGGGAAGCTTCATTGAAAGAGCGAGCTTGCGAACATCCTCTTCCTTAGATTCCACAGCGATAGCCAGCACCGATACGCGGTCGCCATAACGTTGTTTGATCTTTCCCAGATAGCCCAGAGTCGAGCGGCACGGCACACACCACGTCGCCCAGAATTCCACTACGACTACGCGGCCCGCGAGGCTTGCCGAATCAATCTGCTTCCCGCTTATGTCTTTCATCGAGAAAGCAGGCAGCGCGCGAATCTCTTCGGTCTCTGCGGTCGTCTTTGCCTCTTTGCCGATCATCTCTTTATCGCCGCGAAGCGCCAGTTCTATCATGCGAGTCAGGTCTTTTTTGAACTTTTCATGACTCGCCTGTGCTTTCCAGGGCGTGTACTTGCCTGAGAACTTTCCCTGGCCTTCTGAGCCGAACCAGCCGAAATCTTCAGGCTTTGCAACAAGCACATCGTCTACGAAAACGACCGGGTACTTTTTGATTCCATACCGAGCGGCAAGAGCCGAATTGCCATAGGTTTCGTTTACGAACTCAACACGCCCTTTGTAATTCTGAACAACATCTTTTATCAGCAAACTTGCTGGATCGCAGATCGTTCAGATGTAGGGCCAGCGCACGAAAGTAATGGTTACTTGCTTTTCGCTCGACTGCGAAAAAGCAAGCGGGCTTGCCATCGCAAAGATTGACAGGCAGACAAAGATTAGCGTTGCGATTCTTTTCATCATTTCGACTCTCCCGTGTATTTGAAGTAACGAGGCAGCACCTGTTCCAAAATAACGGATGCTCGTCTCAAGTTGAGTTGTACGGCTTCGCCTGCCGCAGCGCGAGTCAGAGCGACCTGCGCGCGTTCCCAGTAGATCAATCCTATGCTGTGATCAACGTCAATGGCATTCAGGCGCTTGCCCAATGATTCGCTCTGTTGTTTGAGGCCGTCCAAACTATTTGTGTCTTGCGGCGCGGGATTGATGAAGCCGAAATAGAGCGAGGCTTCGAGGTATTTGAGCAGCGCGCCGCTAAAACGACCCGCGCTATTCATCTCTTCGGCGGCTTTCAAATTGGAACTCGTCGAATAGAACGGACTTTGATCGGTTTCAGCTCCGACGGTTCGGAAAGCTGCGACCGTCGCCGTTTCCAATTCTTTTATCTCCGGCTCAAGCGACCTCAGCTTTGGAGTTGAGCGCATCTGGTCGAATCGAAGCTGCTGGCAGAAGAGCGCGAAATCGAGATCTGCAAGCGAACTGCCTACGTAATAAAGCCCTGAGTTTATGGTTGAATTAATGCCATAGGCTTTGCTCGAATCGTAATATGGACGAGCCTGATTCCATGTAGATTCGAGCAGGGCTTTGACTGCTGCGGGAAGCCTTCGCGGTGAATTTGAGGCGAGCAGTTTCTCTTTTTCAGCTACCTGCTTTCCCGCTCTTTGCCATTCTTTTTCAAAGGCCGCAACGCCCTGCTTTTCGACCTCTGCTTTTGAGCTGCAGTATTGAAAGGCCATCACCGCCTCCCAATTCGATTGCAGTCGAAACAGAGCCAGATAGATGTAGCCCGACCCCAAAGCATCTTCCGATACTTTCAAAGCGTCGGTGTAGACCTTGATTGTGTCATCCGAAGATTTTAAATCATCAGGGATTTTCAAGGTTGAGAGAGTTTGTTTCAGGCGCGCAGTCGCTTCACGTATCTGCTCGCCAGCCTGTTGGCCTTGACAGATCGCAGGCAGGAAAAACAAGAAGCATAAAATTGATGAAATAGACTTTGATGCTCGTTTGCAGGCGCTCAACATAATTTGCACGGCTTTCCTTTTTCGATGACTGTCTGCGCAGACCAGCCGCGCAGACCAGCCGTGAGTTGCCGCCCACAACTCCGCTTAAAAACCAGAACGTAAATCGGCAACCGCAGGGTTGACGACAAAGCGCGACATGCGCGCGATGTCACACCTTTGCGCTACCTCTGCCCCAATTGCTTTGGGTTCAGGCGTGAAACTGGGCTAGAATATTTGCCTCTGGAAGGTTTTCAGCCGCCAAGGATTCATAATGTCTAAAGAAGTCATGCAACGAGAAACAGTTGCCATCGAAGGCGACCGGCTGGATTCGTGGAAAGAGATAGCCGTTTATCTCGGCAGGCAAGTGCGTACAGTGCAACGATGGGAAAAGCAGGAGGAACTGCCCGTTCATCGTCACCAGCACGACAAGTTCAGCACAGTGTATGCCTATAAGTCAGAGCTTGATGAATGGTTGATTCGTCGCGCGGCGCTCGCCATTTCAACCGATGACAGGCTGTTGGAAACGATTGACGCGACGACACCGGATGATTTGACGCATGACGACGCGGCTGCTGAGGCCCACCCGCCGGAAATTCCAACACCTGTCAGCGCGAGCAGGTTTTTCTCTGGTAAAGCGATGCCAGTCGCGCTTCTGGTCGGCTTGATCGTCATAGCGTTAGCTGTTTACCTGATCGGCTGGCGCGCGTCTTCCAGAAACTCGATTGCGAGCGCAAGAATCAGGCTTGCTGTTCTCCCGTTTGAAAACCTCAGCAGAAATCCAGATCAAGAATGGCTCAGCGACGGGCTTACGGAAGAGATGATTACGCAGTTGGGCCGACTTCAGCCCGAACGGCTCGGAGTCATTGGCCGCGCATCGGTGATGCGATACAAGGCTACTAAAAAGAGCCTCGAAGAGATTGGCGGCGAGCTTAATGTTGATTACATCCTCGAAGGAAGCGTCCGGCGCGAAAATGATCGCGTGCGCGTCACTGCGCAACTCATACGCGTGAGTGATCAGATGCACCTATGGGCAGACGCTTATGATAAAGACCTGCCGGGAGCGCTTGCTTTACAGTCGGAAGTCGCCACGCGCATAGCTCATTCGTTTGCGCCGAAGCTGTTGGAAAACGCACCTGCCATTTCGCCCAGAGCCTCGACTGATAACGCCGCCGCGCTCGATGAATACCTGAAAGGCCGCTACACATGGAATAGGGGAGGGGGCAAAGCGTTCGAGAAGAGTTTGGAATACTTCGACGCGGCTGTAAAACTGGACTCTAAATTCGCGCTTGCTTATACGGGATTGGCCGAAGCGCACGCGATGCTTGGGCGATACGGGATTCGACCTTCGGCAGATACTTTCCCCAAAGCGAAAGCGGCGGCAGAGAAGGCCATCGAGCTGGATAGTTCTCTGGCTGAAGCTCACTCTGCGCTTGCGCTCGTGAATTTCTATTGGGATTGGAATTGGGACGCGGCTGAACGTGAGTTCCTGCGCGCAATCGAGATCAATCCTGCGCTGGCCAACGCGCATCATGGTTACGCGCATTTCCTTTCGGCAATGGGACGCCACGACGAAGCTATATCAGAAGTGAAACTTGCGCAGCAGCTTGAGCCGCTATCGGCGACGATCAACTCTGATGCGGGATGGTTCTATTACCGCGCGCGGCGATTCCCGGAAGCCATAGCCGTCTGCCGCAGGGCGATTGAAATCGAGCCGACTTTTTCAAGCGCTCAGTCCTGCATAATAGACTCGCTTATTCATCAGGGTCGTTTTGATGAAGCGTGGTCAGAAGCCAAAAACTTTCTGAAATCGCCCGAAGACGTTGCGATGGTTGCAAAGTTAGGCGCGGTCGATCCAAAAGAGGCAATCAGGAAAATCAAGCTCTGGCGATTGGAACAAATGAAGCAGAGGGCGAAATCCGAATACATCCCGCCTTATCAATTCGTCTCGGTCTACGCCGGATTGAACGAACGCGATTCAACGTTCGAGTGGCTGGAAAAAGGATACGTCGCGCGTGATCGCATAGTGCTGCTGATGAAAGTCCACCCAATGTTTGACGAGCTTAGAAGCGACCCGCGCTTTGATGACCTGATGCGTCGCGTGGGATTGCTTTCTTCTTAGGGTGGATTCCGAATGACTGTAGGGGCAGGGCTTGTCCCTGCCCGGATTGCCGAAGGCAATGG
>DATEKX010000394.1:0-2877 GCA_035277165.1 Blastocatellia bacterium
CAAAGCCTGAGCGATTCGAGGTCGAAGTACTCGGCACGCTCGTAGGGTTTCAAAACCCTAAGCAGTGCATAATAATCGCGCGATTGAGCGGCCCGCTCGTCGAGCGCACCAGTGTTTTCGCAGGTATGAGCGGCAGCCCCGTCTACATTGACGGCAAACTTGTGGGCGCTGTGGCTTACGCTTTCCCCTTCGAGAAAGAACCAATCGCCGGAATCCAGCCGATCAAAAACATGATTGATGTTATCGAAGAAGGTCGTCAGGAAGAGACTCCTTCGGGCAAGCCTCTGAGCTTCAATACTCTTATCAGTCAGGCAAACGCATCTTCGATCGGTTCAATGCCCGCGCCCTTCACTGCGCAGGTCAGCGCGCGCGCAGCGACTACGCCTCAGCTTGCTCCGTTCGTCGGCCACACGATAATGCCGATAGCGACGCCCGTAACTTTTTCGGGCATCTCGCAGGCGGCTGTCGAAATGTTTGGCGAAGACCTCAAGAAGATCGGCATACAGCCAATCGCGGGCGTCGGCGGCGGTTCGAGCCTTACGCCGATGGTTCCCTTCAACGACACGACGCTTGCGCCCGGAACGAGCGTGAGCGTGCAACTCGTGCGCGGCGATTTCACGATTGACGCATCGGGCACGGTGACTTATCGAGACGGTGAACAGATTTATGCATTCGGCCACCCCTGGTTCAGTTCAGGCAAAGCGTCTTGGCCGATGGCTGAATCAACAGTCGTAACGGTCGTGCCGAACGTCAACAACTCTTTCAAGATCGCTGCGGGCGGCAACCTTGTCGGCTCGATCAATCAAGACCGCTCGACAGGCGTGTTCGGGCAACTGGGCCAGAAGCCGCGAATGATTCCTGCCCGCCTGACCGTTCACACGAGCCGCAATAAAACCGAAGTCTACAACTTTGAAATGATTTCGGATTCGCTGCTCACGCCGCTGCTGGCGCGCATCACGATTTTTTCGGCTCTCAATGCGACTGAGCGACAACTGGGCAGCCAGACGATCAAACTCAGCGGGCGCATATCACTCAATGGCCAGCCCGATATTGTTTTAGACAACAGCTTCTCTGCGCCAAGCGGCGCTGGAATGGCTGCCGTCAACGATGTAGCGCGACCGCTTGCTATCTTGTTCAACAGCGGATTCGATGCGCTCGAAGTGCGCGGCCTCGACATAGAAGTTACTTCAACTGACAGCCGCTCAGGCGGCACGCTCAGCCGGTTGTGGGTAGACAAAACGGAAGTCGAGCGCGGAGAAAATGTTGAAGTGCAGGTCTTCGCCCGCCACGACAACGGAAGCGAATTCGTCGAGCGCATACCGCTCACCATTCCCGCCGACGCGCCTGTCGGGCCGCTGGTGATAATGGTTGGCGACGGCGCTTCGATGAACCGCGCAGAGATGCAACAGCCCACTGGCGATTTCGTGCCGCGAGATTTGAGTCAACTCGTTCGCACGATCAACAAAATGAAGCGCAATAACCGCCTTTATGTAAAGCTGCTGCGCGCTGGCACAGGCGCTATAGTCAACAACGAAGAGATGCCGACGCTGCCGCCAAGCATGCTTGCGACGCTCGGTTCGCAGCGCACATCGGGCGGATATACGCCGCTCTCGATTGCGACGATGGCTGAAAGCGAGCTTGCGCCTTCGCACTTCATCATCAGCGGGCAGCAAACGATAACGATCAACGTAGTCAAATAACCAGAGCGGTTCTTTCGATAAAGCTTGAGGATCGCTCGCTTTGATTTGTGAAATCGGCATTAACAAAAAGCCCGCGCGAGTTGCGGGCTTTTTGTTTGATATTTTGAATTGTGAGAGGACTGGTTGTGATGTTCAAAAATTTTACCCTGACAAAAACAATACTGGCTGGCTTCGCGCTGGTTTTGCTGTGCGGCGCGGCGCTCGCCAACGGCCCCGTCTTCTGGGAAATCACGAAGCAGGATGACGTGGTGAAAGGCGACGCGCGCGGAGTGTCAATCGCCGAAAACGGCAATGTCATGCTCGCGCCCGCTTACACGCTCGTCTACGACACCAAAGAAGCTTACATCTGGTCGAGCGCGACTGACACAGCCGGAAACATTTACTTAGGCACAGGTCACGACGGCAAAATATTCAAGGTCGAACCGAGCGGCGCGGGCCGCATGCTTTACGACGCGCAGGAACTTGATGTGACAGCGCTCGCGACCGACGCGCAGGGAAACCTTTACGCAGGCACATCGCCAGAGGGCAAAATTTATAAGATCACTCCTGACGGCCAGCAATCAGTCTTCTACGACCCGCCGGATAAATACATCTGGTCGCTTGTCTACGACGCAAGCGCATCGATGCTCTACGCGGGCACAGGCGACAAAGGCATAATCTACAAGATTGATGCGACGGGCAAATCCTCAGTCTTTGCGGATACGAACGAGACTAATATTGTTTCGCTCATTCTTGATAAGAGCGGCAACGTGATTGCGGGCACAGACCCTTCGGGGCTTGTGCTGAGAATATCGCAGAATGGAAAAGTCTTTGCGCTTTTCGATTCGCCATCGCAAGAGATTCATAGCCTCACGCTTGCTCAGGACGGATCAATATACGCGCTCGGCATCAATCAAAGCGGCGGAGCGCAAAAAGGTATCAGCGTCGGCTCGTCGTCCACAAGCAGTCTGTCGAGCGACGGCACGATTACCCTTTCGACGGATGATTCAGACAGCTCGGTAACGGTTCAAACAGGCGATCTCACTCCGGCGGTCGGCCAATCGTCGAGTCGAACGAGCGCGCAAGGCGCAAGGAGCGCCGTATTTCACATAAGGCCGGACGTGGGCAACGAAGTCCACTGGCGCTCGAACGATACGGTCGGCTTCGGGCTTCGCCCGCTCCCGGACGGGCGCGTGCT
>DATEKX010000395.1:0-3948 GCA_035277165.1 Blastocatellia bacterium
GAAATCGGCCTATAGCGGTTTCGCCCGACAACATCACTGCATCAGAGCCATCGAGAATCGCGTTTGAAACGTCGGACGCTTCTGCGCGCGTCGGTCGTGGGTTTTCAATCATTGATTGAAGCATCTGCGTCGCGGTTATGATTCGCTTTTCGGCGACTAGAGCTTCGGCAATTATTTTCTTCTGGAGCACGGGCACGCGCTCGGTCGAAGTCTCTACGGCCAGGTCGCCGCGCGCGACCATAACGCCGTCTGCGACGACAAGAATGTTTGCGAAATCGTCAATGGCTTCCGGCTTTTCTATCTTTGCGATGAGCTTCGCTTTGCTGCCGAATTCTTCTATAAGCTCACGCGCGCGGCGGCAATCATCCGCGCTGCGAACGAACGATTGCGCTACCAGATCAACGCCGCAAGAGATGCCGAAGCGCAAATCGGCAATATCTTTTTCGGTGATCGAAGGGATAGAGATGTGAGCGCCGGGAAGGTTGATGCCTTTGTGCTCGCCCAGCATCCCGCCGTGAATGACTCGCGCTGTCAAATCGGTCGCGGTGGTCTCTATGACTTGAAGTTCGATCTCGCCGTCGCTGATCAGTATGCGGTCGCCGGGTTTCACTTCGCGCGCAAGCAACGGGTAGTTAGCCGAAAAGCGCGCAGCATCGCCATCAATCGCTTCTGTAGTGATGCGGACTTCCGCTCCATCTTTAAGTTCAACATCGCCTTCGCGCAGCTTGCCCGTGCGAATCTTCGGGCCTGAAAGGTCGAGCATCACCGCGACAGGTTTTTTCAATTCGTCGGCCACACGGCGAATTCGCGCGATGACTTCGCCGTGATGCTCTCGCACGCCGTGCGACATATTGATGCGAGCAACATCCATTCCCGCGAGCATCAACGCGCGCAAGCGGTCTTCGGATTCCGAAGCAGGGCCAATCGTTGCGACTATTTTTGCTCTACGCATTTTTATTAGTGATGAATGACGGCTGTTTTTATGAACCTGCCAGCGCGCGATTGACGGCTTCGTCCAGTTCGCGCGCGTGAGAATTGCTGTAGCTGCTCAGGTGTAATACGACTCGCCCACGGCGATCAAAGACCAGCGTCTGCGGAATCACGTCGTCTTCCGTGCCGAGGTAAGAAGTGAACATATCATCGGTCGCCATTCCGACCGTGTAGTTAATCCCATAGTCGTTTATGAACTTGCGAATGGCTTCCGGCGTAGACCGGCCTCTGTCGTCAATGTGCATGCCTATGACTTCGACGCCGCGCGCCTGATGCTCTCTGGCGATGCGCGCGAGTTGAGGCGTTTCCTGCCTGCAAGGCGGGCACCAAGTCGCCCAGAAATCCATTACCAGAACCTTGCCGCGATAATCTGAAAGCTTGATCGTGCGACCGTCAATTGTCGGCACATCGTAATCAGGCGGCGCGACCTGCGAGCCGGGGTCTGAAACGGGCGTGCCCGGCAGCACCAGCTTCGATTCGGTCTTCACATCCGAGTGGCCTGTCAATAACGTGTAGCCGATTGTCGCTACCATCACGCCAACGACAACAGTTGCGATGATGCGGCCTGTTGTCCAGAAAGTTTCGCTCGATGTTGACATAAATCATCTCCGGCGGTGAGCTTTCGATCAATTACTGCTGCTGCGGCTCGGCCTTGTCGTCCGTATCTTTGAGCGGAGTCTTAACGCGATAATCTTCCGACGCCCAGTTGCCAAGATCAATGACGCGACATCGCTCAGAGCAAAACGGGCGGTCGGGATTATCTTTCCACTCTGTAGGCTTGCCGCATATCGGGCATTTCATAAATCCGCACCTCACTTTTTTCGCTTTAACAATGATACTACGAAACGATGTTTGCATGCAGGCAGTTGATTTATTTCATCCTTCGCGGTCGGGCTACTGCCTCGCGGAAGAGTTGATATAATACTTTTCCTGTGATGACATCTGACGAATTAATAATTCAATTTGATTCGGGCACGCTCTTGCTCGACGGGGCTGACTCGTCTGCGCAACTGCCATCTGCTTTCAGATGGGACGAGCGAGTGCGCCGCTGGCGCGCACCCGCGCTGGCCTACCGACAAATCATAACGGAGATGACTCGCCGCAAAGTCCCGCACCAAGACAATGCGCGCCAGTATCTTCAATTCGACTTCATCTCGAAACTTTCGGTCGAGCCTCGCCCTTATCAACAAGAAGCCCTCAGCGAGTGGCAGCGAAACGGGCGGCGCGGCGTTGTAGTACTGCCTACGGGCGCGGGCAAGACTTTTCTGGCGCAGATGGCTATCGAGACGATAGGTCGCTCGACTCTCGTCATAGTCCCGACCATTGACCTGATGAATCAATGGTATAACCTGCTGCTCTCAAGTTTTAATGCCGAGATAGGTTTGATCGGCGGCGGGTATTTCGAGACAGGGGCGATAGTGGTCACGACCTACGCTTCGGCTTTTCGATTCATGGAGAGGATGGGCAATCAATTCGGATTCATCATTTTCGATGAATGCCATCATTTGCCCGGCAGCGTTTTTCGATATGCGGCAGAGCTTGCAATCGCGCCTTTTCGGCTGGGGCTGACCGCGACGCCTGAGCGCGAGGACGGCGCGGACGCGCTGCTCGAAGAATTGATCGGCCCAATCGTTTACAAACGTCAGGCTCAGGATTTAGCGGGCGAATATCTGGCCGATTATGAAATCGTTCGCATCAATGTGAATCTGAGCGCGGCAGAGCGCGAGGCGTACGAGCGCGAGCGAGCAGTGTTTCGAGAGTTCTTACAACAAAAGCAGATTGATCTGGGCGGCATTCGCGGATGGCAGAACTTCATAGCCGCAAGCGCGCGAAGCGAAGCGGGTCGCCGCGCGATGATGTCTTATCGCGAATCAAAACGAATAGCATTGGGAACAGATTCAAAGATGCGCGTGCTTGCTGAGTTGCTGGAACGTCACCGCGACGAGCGCGTGTTGATCTTCACCGCCGAAAACGAAATGGTCTATCGCATTTCGGAAAAGTTTTTGATCCCTGCCATCACGCACGAAACAGCGATCAAAGAAAGACGCGACTGGCTCGCGGCGTTCAATGCCGGTGAGGTGCTCGAGCTCGCAACGTCGATAGTGCTCAACGAGGGTGTTGATATTCCGGCGGCTTCAATCGCAATCGTGTTGTCGGGCTCAGGCTCGTCGCGCGAGCACATTCAACGACTGGGTCGCATACTCCGCAAGCAACCCGGCAAAGAAGCGATTCTTTATGAAGTGGTAGCATCAGGCACTACGGAAGAGAACATAAGCCGAAGGCGCGGGGCCGCAGAACAATTTCAAGAGCAGAAAGGGCGCGGCACTCTCTGGTCTAATCGAAATGCGCAAGATTGAAATATGCTGACTACGGACTTAGCTATGAATCGCGTGCGTGGCAATCGAATAGAGCCGCGCTACATCAATCCGAATGATAAAAATCATCTTCAAATGGCGGATGATCTTATCGCCATCATCTCTGAACATACGGGCGCGCGGCGCGCAGAACTTGACCGGGAGCTTGACGAGTATGTCGGCGCGGGAACCGATTACAAAATAATTCGAGGGCTGGTCAAACTGCTGGTGGATGAATGCCGGTTTAAAACTGCGAGCGAAATTGATCCGGCAGAGATTCGCCGCGCGCTGTTTTTGAAAGCTCGTTCTTTTCATCCGGTGAAGGCTCGCGAAACGGTCATCGCTGAAACGGCCCGCGAGATCAACTGCGCGACAGAAGTTATAGAAGAAAACTTGTATGCAGACCTCTGGGGCAATCAACGGCTAATTGATTTTGACAGGCTCGAAGCTAGAGAGTTGCTTGACCGCTACAATCTGGCGCAGGCGCAGGCGCTGCTTTATCGCTCGAATGAAATGCGGCTGCGCGTAGAGCCTCAAGACGCGGCACATTATCGCCGTTTGTTCGATGCCATCAAAGCTTACCGTTTGATTCACACGATCAAGG
>DATEKX010000396.1:0-4526 GCA_035277165.1 Blastocatellia bacterium
AGATCAGCTAGGTAACGCCCGCTGTAGGGGCAGGGCTTGTCCCTGCCCGAATGGTCGTAAGACCATGACCGCTCATCGCCTGTCGGCGATCCGGGCAGGGACAAGCCCTGCCCCTACTTTCAAAGGAGGCATAGCTTGGGCGAATATACTCAAGCCGATAGATTGATCCGCGTCGAGACTGTCCTCGGAAAAGATGTCCTGTTGCTTCAGGGCTTCCGAGGGCAGGAGAGCGTTTCGCGGTTGTTCCACTTCGATTTGTACATGCATTCGGAGAATCGCTCCATAAAGATGGAGTCCATAGTGGGCAAGAAAGCGACCGTCGTGATCGTGTTGCCGGATAAAAAAGAGCGATACATCAACGGCATCATCAGTTCGTTTGCTCAAGCCGGGTCAACGCCGCTCGAAATGGGAACTACGCCGAAGATATTTGCTCACTACAGCGCGACGCTTGTTCCTCACATGTGGATGCTGACGCGCACATCGGATTGCCGCATCTTTCAGGAGATGACAGTGCCCGACATCATCACGAAGATTTTCGAGGAGCATAAGCTGGATTTCGACAACCACCTTCACGGCAAGTTCGACCCGCGTGAATACGCCGTGCAATATCGCGAAACCGATTTCAATTTTGTCTCGCGCCTGATGGAAGAAGAAGGCATCTTTTACTTCTTCAAGCACGAAGCCGGTAAACACAGCCTCGTGCTTGCAAATCATCACGACGAATTCAAATCCATTCCGCAGCACGGAGACATCAGTTACAAATCGCTGATCGGCGAAGACAAGCTTCGAGATTGTATAACGGAGTGGACAGTCGGGCAGGAAGTGAGACCCGGCAGGTATGCGATCAATGATTTCGATTTCAAAAAACCAACTTTTGATCTTACTTCGGGCGTCGGCGGCAAGGATGAGCGAAAGCTCGAAATATACGACTATCCCGGCGAATACGTCACTCGCGAAGAGGGCGAGCGACTTGTCGGAATAAGAATGCACGAGCAGGAATCCCCAATGATAATAGCTACGGGGGCTAGCACCTGCCGAGGCTTTACCGCCGGATACAAATTCAAAATGAAGGATCACTACCGGCGCGATTTCAACAAGGAATATGTAATCACATCGAATTATATCTCGTCGGATCAGGGCACCAATTATCGAACCACAGGCGTTGACGCGACGGAGTTCTTTCAATACTCGAACCAGATTCAGTGCATACCTTCTCCTGCACCGTTTCGCCCGACGCGCGTAACGCCTGTGCCTTTCATGCAGGGGCCGCAGACGGCAATCGTCGTAGGCCCGCCGGGTGAAGAAATTTACGTTGATCAGTACGGGCGCGTGAAAGTGCAATTCCACTGGGACCGTGAAGGCAAATACAACGAGAAGAGTTCCTGTTGGATGCGCGTGTCGCAGAATTGGGCGGGCAAGCGATGGGGCGCGATGTTCATTCCGCGCGTCGGTCAGGAAGTGATAGTAGATTTTCTCGAAGGCGACCCCGATCAGCCGATCATCACAGGGCGTGTATACAACGGCAACGCGATGCCGCCTTATGAACTGCCCGCCGAAAAAACCAGGAGCACGATCAAGAGCGATTCATCCAAAGGCGGCGGAGGCTTTAACGAGATTCGCTTCGAGGATAAAAAAGGCGAAGAACAGGTCTTCATTCATAGCGAGAAAGATTTCGACTTGCGAGTCAAAAACGAAGCGCGCGAGTTTATCGGCGACAATCGTCATCTGATCGTTAAAGCAGATCAAAAAGAGCTTGTTGATGCCGATAAACACCTGCACGTCAAAGGCGATCACACGGAAAAGATTGATGGCACTTACTCGCTCACCGCGCTGATGGACAGGCAGGAAAAAGTGGGGATGAGGTACGCGCTGGAAGCGGGGATTGAAATCCACCAGAAGGCCGGGATGAATTTTGTCATCGAGTCTGAAACGTCAATCACGCTGAAGGTCGGAACCAATTTTATCAACATCAATCCTGCGGGCATCTTCATCATCGGCACGGTGGTTGTCATCAATAGTACAGGCAGTTTTCAGGCTACGCCCGGCGCGGGAGTGATGCCGGAAATTCCGGCAGACCCCGAAGAAGCCGACGATTCCGCAGCAGGACAGAAAGCGGAATTGCCGAAGCCGAAGAAGCCGCCCGTGCCAGCTTCTTATAGCGTGGGCGCTCTGAGTCTGCAACGGGCAGCGCAGGATGGAACACCGTTCACCGCTGTCGGTTAAGTGTAAGGATAAAGATATGCTGATGGCTAAAGAAGAAATAATCGAATCGGTCGGCCAGTGTCTCTTTGCTGAACAGGACACGAATGTATTCGCAGTGCTGGACGGCGCATCAGTGCCAGGTTTGCTGGACAAGCTTTACACTTTGTCGCCGAACTTCTGCTGCCTGTTCAGAGGAGAGCTTCAACCCGACATGGCCGAGGTTGCGCCTTATCTGGTTCAGCTTGAATCCGGCTCTGAATTCACCAACTGGATAATCAGGCAGGGGTGGGGAAATCACTGGGGCATATTCGCTTCAAGCGAAGCCGACTTTCGTCAAATGCGCACTCACTTTCGGACTTTCCTGATCGTCTATGACGAAACAGGCCGCCCGCTTCGATTCAGGTATTATGACCCGCGCGTACTGCGAACTTTTTTGCCTACTTGCACGACGGAAGAGTTAACGACCTTATTCGGCCCGATCACGAGCTACATCGCAGAAGATGCGAATCCCGACGCGCTGTTGTGGTTTCAAATGCAATCGGGGGCTTTGAAGCAGAAGCAGATTTCGATAGGCCAGTCTTGAGAGGAATGCAATGTTGAAGATTCGCCGAGAGCAATTTGAAGTTTTTCAGCCCGTTGCAGAAGCGGCTTTTGTCAGGCGTGTTGCCGAGCATCTGCATGCGGGTCATGCGGATGCGGTCGTTCAGTTTCCGAATGAAGTGATTCTCGTCAAACAGATTGCCGATGAAAGATTGCGCCGTGTGGTGCATGACGCAGTAACACGCGCTCGCACTTATGGTTTGAACTGGGAATCTGCCGTGACGGCTTTCGTTGTGCTGATGTTTGTCACGGCTCCAAACTTCGATGAACACCCGCTCATTCAGCGAATCTTAAAAGATGAAAGAGTTCCTGCTAATTCGCGAATAGATCAACTGTGGGAACGTACGACAGACGAAAACTGGGAAGCGGTCAGAAAGAACTATGACCCGACCCGATGGATTTCGGATTCGCAGGAGGAAGGCCAGTGATAGACCCATTAACCAGCGTAAAGAAAATTGCGGAAAAAGCTGCGAACGCGGCTCGTCAAGCTATGTCAGATAAACCGCCTTTCCCAGTCGAACTCGGCGGCGTAGCCGAAAAACTGCCCAAGCCGGGCGTTGTAATAAGCCCGCCCCCTTTGCCGGGCGGCAGCGAGTTAAAAGGTCAATGAAGTCTTATATACAAATTGAAGTTCCAAGCATAAGCCTGGCGGCTAACAGAGGCGCATCACCCGGCCCTGCAAGCGTTGACGCATTTAAGTATTCAAGAGGCAGAGTGCCCGGCCCTGTTGGCAGTGACGCTCGGAAACCGGCAGAGAACAGATTGCTGCAGGAGACCATTGCGGGCGGCGCTATTACTATCGAGCTTAATAATAAAAGTAATGAGTGGAGGATAAAGCCGCCTGCTTATGCGCACTGGAACTATTACCTGCCAGCGACATACGGCAAGTGGGCGAGGAATGCTGATGAAATTACGATACGCGATTTTGTGAACAGGAATATTTATTTTTCTCTCAAGCAAGCCAATAAAATGCACGGGCGAGCTTTTTATGAACTATCGGCTGCGGGTCGCTACGATAGGGCTACCGAGTGGAAGCGAGTTCCGAAACCATTGCCAACATCAGGAGAGCCGCCGATCTGGTATGGTCTGGCAATCGAGCATAAAGGCGAGCCATCGCGCGGAACGAGACAGGCTGCGGCGTTCGTCATATCGGCTAACAAATGGTTCACCTTCTCTATGCCTGCGCCGACTGCGGGCAGCTTCAGAGGATACGGCTGGAACGCGGCCTTTGTGGTGTTGACGGGATACATAGACCGTGGCGACCTGATCGCTCATCCGGGGACGGCTGTGGATCACGAGCTTTCTTTAGGCGGACAGTGGGCCGAGCGAGCCGAGTCGTTGAATAAAGTAGCGAGATTCAAATTCGAGGAGTTAATGCAGTTTGCTTTACAGAATTCTGAAATGCTGCGCACTCTCGGAACGGCTGCGGTGCAAGAAACGTGCGTTGATTACGACGAGAGGCGTGTAATGATCTGCGACCTTTTTGGAGCGGGCGTCAAAGCAGGCATTCACACATACACCGGCGAATGCGTTGTGCTCGATTTGAGCGCCGGGCAGCAAGCGGACGATGAATCAGAGATCAACAAACCGGCAATCTTTAAACCCGAGCCTACATCGCTCGATAATCAAATGATGTAACAGGGAAGCACGTCATGACACAGGCAACCCCCAACACCTACGACGAAGTTTCTTATCCAAGCTATCCGTTCCCTCAGTCGCACCCG
>DATEKX010000397.1:0-6528 GCA_035277165.1 Blastocatellia bacterium
CCTACGGAGCTACGAAATTATATATGCCTGTCAGCTATAGACAGGTCGCCCCTACGGGGCTGAGTAGTGACAGAAGAGCTTAATATCTCCTGTGTTTGCTCCGTGCCTCTGCGATTAATCGAAATCATTAAGGAGCAACTAGGTGGCTAATATCAACTTTCCACAGATGGAGCGCGAGATACTTGAATTCTGGGAGCGCGAGCGGTGCTTTGAAAAACTGGTTGAGAAAAATAAGGGCAAACCGAAATGGTCTTTTATCGATGGGCCGATCACGGCCAACAACCCCATGGGCGTGCATCACGCGTGGGGGCGCACTTATAAAGATCTCTTTCAACGCTACAACGCGATGACAGGGCACGAGCTTCGATACCAGAACGGGTTCGATTGCCAGGGCCTATGGGTCGAGGTCGAAGTAGAAAAAGAACTCGGCTTCAAATCCAAGCGCGACATTGAAAGTTACGGCATCGCTCCATTCGTGGAAAAATGCAAAGAGCGTGTTCTCAAATTCGCAGGCATTCAATCGCAGCAATCAATCCGACTCGGCTACTGGATGGATTGGAACAACTCTTATTACACGATGTCGGAAGAGAACAATTACACCATCTGGCAATTTATCAAGAAATGCCACGAGCGCGGATACCTCTATCACGGATGGGATTCGATGCCCTGGTGCCCGCGTTGCGGCACGGGCATCTCGCAACACGAAATATCGAGCGAAGAACGGCCTGAAGTTACGCACACTTCTCCGACTGTTCGTTTCCCTCTGCGCGGGCGCGAGAATGAATATCTGCTCGCGTGGACGACGACGCCCTGGACGCTGACGTCCAACGTAGCCGCCGCCGTTCACCCCGAACTCACTTACCTGAAAGTCCGGCAGGGCGACGATATTTATTACTTGATTAAAGAACGGCTGGAAGCCGTGATGTCGGCTCAAGGCCCATATGAAGTGCTCGAAGAAATCAAGGGCGAGCAGATGGTGGGATGGACTTATGACGGCCCCTTTGACGAACTCGAAGCGCAACAAGGCGTCGAGCATCGTGTCATCCCGTGGAAAGAAGTCAGCACCGAAGAAGGCACGGGCATAGTCCACATCGCGCCCGGATGCGGCAAGGAAGACTTCGAGTTAGGCAAGGAGTTCGGCCTTAAACAAATCGCCCCGATAGACGAAAGCGGAAACTTTATCGAAGGCTTTGGCCCGTTCACAGGCCAGTATGCCTCGAACGTTGCGAAGCCGATCATTCGCTCGTTGAAAGAAAAAAATCTGCTCTATCGCACAGAAGAGTACAAGCACTCTTACCCGATATGCTGGCGCTGCAAGACGCAGTTGTTGTTTCGACTCGTTGACGAGTGGTACATCAACATGGACGAACTGCGCCACCAGATCATCGAAGTCACCCGGCAAACCGAGTGGATTCCTGAAGTCGGCCAGCAGCTTGAAATCGAATGGCTGACGAACATGCACGATTGGATGATCTCTAAAAAGCGATACTGGGGACTGGCGCTGCCCATCTATCGCTGCCGTGAGTGCAACAACTTCGATGTTATAGGCAGTCGCGAAGAGTTGCGCGAGCGCGCAGTAAGTGGTTGGGAAGAGTTTGAAGGCCACACGCCGCATCGCCCGTGGGTTGATCAGGTAAAGATCGCCTGCTCGAAATGTCAGGCCGTGACCAGCCGCATACTCGATGTCGGCAACCCGTGGCTCGATGCAGGCATAGTTCCTTATTCGACGCTGAGCTACAACACAGATCGCGAGTATTGGGAAAAGTGGTTTCCTGCCAACTGGATTTCAGAAAGCTTTCCGGGCCAGTTCCGCAACTGGTTTTACGCGATACTTGCGATGAGCACTGTGATGGAAAATCGCCCGCCTTTCAAATTAATGTTCGGCTACCGCTTGATGAAGGACGAGAAAGGCGCGGAGATGCATAAGAGCAAGGGCAACGCCATCGAGTTCAACGAGGCGGCTGAACGTGAAGGCGCGGACGCGATGCGATGGCTCTATGCTACTCACAATCCCGAATACGATCTCAGATTCGGCTGGCACAAGATACGCGAGGCGCGGCGAGAATTTCTCACGCTCTGGAACGTCTATGAGTTCTTTAATACCTACGCGCGCATAGACAAATTTGATCCGACGCTGCCGCCGTTGCCTTACGAGAATCGGCCCGAACTCGACCGATGGATACTGAGCCGGTTGCAGAAACTGATCGAGAGCGCGCACAAGAATTATTCCGGCTATAGCATTCATCTGTTTATGCGCGAAGTGGTGCGATTCATAGACGCGCTGTCGCGCTGGTACCTGCGCCGAAGCCGCCGCCGTTTCTGGAAGAGCGAAGACGATGGCGACAAGCGCGCAGCATATCAAACGCTGTGGGAATGTCTTGTCACGACCACCAAACTGCTTGCTCCGATCATTCCATTCACTTCAGAAGCAATGTATCAGGAGCTTGTCAGAAGTTACGATAGTAATGCTCCTCTAAGCGTTCACCTGTGCGACTTTCCGCAGGCAGGCGCGTTCACAGTTGACGAGCAGTTGCTTCGCAGCATGGACGGAATACTTGATCTGGTTGAACTGGGGCATTCGGCGCGCAACAAAGCCGGGTTGAAAGTGCGACAGCCGCTTCGCGAGGTGCGAGTCGTGGCGGCGGAAAAAGGTCTGTCCGACGAGATGCAACCTTTCACTTCGCTTGTGATCGACGAGTTGAACGTCAAGCAGGTGAACTTCTCCGATTCTCCTGAGGGTCTTTACACTCTGTCTGCGCGGTTGGATGCGAAGATAGCAAAGCCGAAATATGGACGCCTGTTCGCGCAACTCGAAGAGGCGCTGTCAAAGAGATCGCCCGCAGCGATTGAAGAGCAGTTGAAGATTGGCTCGGTCGCGCTTGAAGCCGAAGGGCAAGAGGTTAATCTGTCTGCTGAAGATATAGTCGTTGAAAAGAAGGGCGAGCAGGGCTGGGAGATTTCCGAAGATAAGGGACTGCTCGTAGCTATTTCGACTGAGCTTGATACAGAGTTGATTCGCGAAGGGTTGGTGCGCGATTTAGTCCGGCACATTCAAAACCTGCGTAAAGAGATTGGCCTTGATGTATCCGACCGCATTCATATCTCTTACTTTGCGGGCGATGAAATGGCTGCGGCAGTTCTGGCTCATTACAATTATCTGGCGGGCGAAACACTGGCTTTGGAAATCACTCGCAGCAATTCACCGATTGATTCATCGCACACGGTCAAGCTCGGCGGCGAAAGCGTTCAGTTGGCTTTAAGCAAAGTTTAAGAGCACGACTTCAAATGGTAGAAAGCCCTGAAAGGGCGAAATTCAATAGCCGTGGGTGAAACCCACGGTCGCTGCCGCATATATCCTGACCCTGAAAGGGTCGAACTTACATTTGCAAATAGTTCGACCCTTTCAGGGTCAGCGGCTTTTGCCATTGCAAACCGTGGGTTTCACCCACGGCTATTTCATATGTCCCCTTCGGGGACTATTTCAACTTTCAGTCCTCCTGAAAATTCAAAAGCCAAAACTATTTACTTCTCGCAAGTTTGTGCAAGACTCGCTACTGAAAATATTCTATATGATGCGAGCACAAATTTTCATTATGCGACATTCACTCTTTGCTCTCATCTGTCTTGTGGCGATTCTTTCAACAACATTTGCTGTTACGCCGCAACAGACGCAGGATGCGTGGCTCCGAGTTCAAACCGCCAGCGGCAAGACTCAATTTCAAATAGGAGAGATCATTCCGCTCAAGCTCTCCTTCACCAGCAGCGCGGCGAAGAAATATCAGATCAGCATGGCCACTTATGATCGCAGCGGGCGCATGAATTATGAAAAATTTCTGGTCGAGCCTGAGGCTGGCTGGAGCGATCCGTTGCGGTCTTACTTTGTGAGTGGCGGTTCTTCTATAGGCGGACTGGCGGGCATTCAGCTCTTATCTCAAGAGCCTGCGATTATTCAATTAGACCTTAACGAGTGGGTTCGATTCGACCTGCCCGGCAAATACAGCTTGCGGATTGTCTCGCATCGCGTCGCAGAGAGGGAGGGTAACAAATCTCTCACTGAATCTGACAGTAATTTCATCTCCAATGAACTGCAACTCACTATTGTTCCTGCCAGTAAATCCTGGCAAGACGAAACCCTGAAGAAAGCTGTCGCTACGATAGACCGAATCAAGTCGTCGAGCAGTAAAACGGCTCCTGCCGTGAATCAAGCGACCGCCGATCAGGCAGCCTTGAAAGTGCTGAGGTATCTGGGGACTGAGAAAGCCGTACAGGAATTAGCTCGGCATCTTCGTGGCGAAGACTCTCATACAGACTTTGAATGCATGTTCGGACTCTTTGGTTCTCCTTACCGTGATGTAGCGATCAACGAGATGAATCGCCTGCTTGTCGCCCCCGATCATCCCGTTTCGTCAACTTTTTCTTATGCTCTATGCGTGTTGATGCGCAGCCAAAATAAATCGCCTGAAGAGATGGGAGAGGAAGAAAGAAAAAATCAGGAGATCATTCGTAGCCAATTGCTCGATGCGGTTTCGCGAAAGCGCGGCAAAGCTCTGGCCGTTACGCTGAACACCATTTTAGAGACGTCTGGTTATAAAGAAGGAAAGCCGGAACCTGTAAGCGATCAGATTGCTTCGCAGCTTGCCGCGGTGTTCGACCAGCTTCCTATAGAGAAACAGAAAGAAATACTTGACTCGAAATGGGACTTGATTAAAGGCTCGGCGTTCTTACCAATCCTGCGCAAGTATGCGCAACAGTACAAAGAGTTCGCAGTTCCTAATGAAATGAACGCTTATGACTCCCTGCACTTGAGCGGCGCGGCTCTGCGACGTTGGTATGAACTCGAACCAGATCAGGCCAGAGCCGTCGTCATACAAGAGATAACTCGCCCCAAGCCTCGCTACACAGCCGCCGTCCTCGGCATCCTTCCAGACAGAACGTTGCCGGAAGTGGAGCAGGTATTGGCCGACAACTTTGTCAAACAACAGGGCTCGGATGGTGTTGAAAATCTGGCATCGCTCTTACAACGCTACGCTACGGATGCAGTCCTGCCGCAAGTGCTTCCGGTCGTGGACAAACATGTTGGCAAATGGGCCTGCGCCATACAAGCGCCCGCTCTGGCTTACCTTTTGCGCGTCAATCCTGAAGTTGCAAAACCTCGCATCGAGGCCGCCATGTCTGCTCGCGGCCATGGGTATTCAGCCTGCAATCACAGCCTCTTGACAGGCATGGGCGCCTTGCAGCAAGACCCTGTGCTGGAAGAGATTGCCGTCAGCGGTCTGGATGACATAGACCCTGAAGTTGCATCTAATGCCGCTTCATTCCTGAGCAGTTACGGCTCTCCTGACATCGAAGAAAAACTTTGGGATCGTTTGATCCGATGGAATGAAAAATGGCGCGGCAAGGAAGATCAGTTCCCTTTTGTGTCGGGCGGGAACAATCCGAATCTGTGGCAAGGTTATTTAGGGTTGAATCTGGCTCAGGCGCTGTCCCACGCTCGGTCATGGTTGGCGGATGAAAGTAGATTGCGCAGGCTAAGGCAGCTTGCCCTCGGCGCAAGCATGCAGGATCAAGTGGACAGCCTGATTATTACCTGGGAGCAAAAGCCCTGGGCGATTTCGTACTATCGTCTTGGCGATCAACAGTTCTTTCAATTGCTACAGTATCGAGCAAATTCGTTGAAGAGTTTTGAAGAGAAGCTGAAGCAATTTGCGAAAGGTTCGAGTTTCATCTGGACCAGCTCTTCCGAAGATCATAAGAAGGTATTTAAAGAATTATCGGAATTCCTGACGAGTCAAGGAATGAAATTAAGTAATCAATAGACACGAGGGTATGCGCGCAAGTTCTTGACCCTATCACCCGTCGCCTGTAACCTGTCATTTGATATGGCGTGGATCGCTGTTAGAACTTACGCAGTAGCTATCGTCCTCGTTCTGGCTGGCGCTACTGCTTTGTGCGCTCAGACTTCGATCAGCGCCAAAGAACAAACCCCTCGAACGACAAACCAGCAAGATTCGCGCATCACTTTGCTGCTCATTCAACTGGCGGATCAAGCGCGCCTCTCGGACGATTTGACGTTTGCAGTGCGCGCGCAGTCGCAGGCGGCGACGATGTTGTGGTCGGCGGATTGTGAACGCGAACGCGCACGCGCAATCTATCGTCAGGCGTTCAGGTCGCTGACTTTGAATGCGCAATCGAAATCAAATGACAGCGCCGTTCAACCTCGCGCAAGCCTGAGCATCGCAGAAAAACAGCAATTGCGCGCAGAACTGCTCAATCAAATAGCATCGCGCGACCCGGAGCTTGCCGAAGAGCTGGCTCGCTCGATTGCCGATGCGGTCGAAAATTCCAAAGAAGGTTGTTCAACAAGCAATTGCGAGCAGGGTAATCGCGCACAGACGCAGGCGATTGCAGGCTCTGTCGCCGCGCTGACACAGGGCGATGTTGAGCGGCGCGAGTTGTTGATCAGCGTTGCTTTGCAGGTTGTCGAGCGCGATCCGCAGCGTGCTATGGCGCTCGGCCAATTGAGTTTGG
>DATEKX010000398.1:0-5556 GCA_035277165.1 Blastocatellia bacterium
GTGAATCTGCTTCCACTTTAATTAACCATCTGTTACCTTCGGAACTACACTCTCAGAGCGGAGGGATCGTTGAGGCAAGTAGCAATCGTAGGCACAGGCCAAACCCGGTGCAAAGAGCGGCGAGATGATGTGAGCTTTCCCGGTTTGATCTATGAAGCCGCGAGCCGCGCGCTCACGGACGCTGGCATTACTGTCAAAGATGTTGATGCTGTAGTGTTCGGCAGCGCGCCGGAACTATTTGAAGGAGTCAATCATCCTGAGCACTGGTGTTCAGACGCAGCGGGCGCGTTCCTAAAGCCTCAAATGCGAATTCACACGGGCGGGACGGTCGGAGCTTCGACAGGAATCGCCGCTTTTTATTACATCGCATCGGGAATGTTCGACACTGTTCTTGCGGTCACAGGAGACAAGCTCTCGGAAAGCCCTGTTCAGTTGGGACTCTCTACGGTCTACGACCCTATTCTCGGTCGCCAGTTCGCTTGCGGCGCGCCGTCGGCGGTTGCATTGCAGGCGCGACAATACATGCACGAGTTCGGCGTGACGGAAGAACAAGCCGCGCTCGTCGCTGTAAAGAATCGCAAGAACGCGCTGCTGAATCCTTACGCTCAATTACGAATCCCAAACATCTCTGTCGAGATGGTGATGAATTCTCCTGTGCTGTCATCGCCCATCAAACTGCTCGATGCGTGTCCGGCTTCGGACGGCGCTTGTGCGATGGTTCTCACAAGCGAAGACCGCGCCGAAAAATTAGCCGAGCGTCCTGCATGGATCAAAGCGGTCGCAACATACAACGAAGGCGTTTATTATTCGGGGCGCGATTTCGCTGTGCCTCTCGCGTTGATGGAAGCGGCGAAAAAGGTCTACAAGACTGCGGGCATAACAAACCCGCGTCGCGAACTTGACGTAGCCGAGCTTTACGAAGCCTTCTCGTTTCAGGAGATGCTCTGGACCGAAGCGCTCTTTTTCTGCGAGCGTGGCGAGGGCGGTCGCCTCGTCGAATCAGGCGCGACTGAAATGACAGGCGATCTGCCCATCAATCCATCGGGCGGCGTGCTTTCGACCAACACGATAGGCGCGACGGCGATGATGCGCCAGGCCGAAGCAGCTATGCAGGTAATGAATCGCGCAGGCGAGCATCAAATCGAAGGCGCGCGTACGGCCATAGCTCACGGCTGGGGCGGCGGCATTCAGTTTCACACGTTGATGATCGTAAGCGCGAACAGAGATTAACACGCATGATTTTGGAAGGCGACATCACTATTCCTTACAAGTGGACAACCGGCGCGACGATTGGCCGGTTTCTGGCGGAGTTGCGCGACAATGCGCGCATCACGGGCGCGAGATGCGAAGCGTGCGACAAAGTTTATGCTCCTCCGCCCGATGTTTGCGGCGAGTGCTTTAAGCCATTGACTGAATTGGTAAACTTGAGCGGCGAAGGAGAAGTCATAGCCTGTTCAGTGGTCGAGCGCGCGATGGCGTGGAGTCCGAAAAATCCGCCTTATACTTTAGGGTTAATCAAACTCGATGGCGCGGACACTAATATCGTGCATATCGTCAGGGCTGGAGTCCTCGCGGGCGAACGAGTGCGAGCCGTGTTCAAACAAGACCGCACTGGTTCAATACTAGACATTGATTATTTCGCGCCGCTCGACGAAGCAGCGCAAAGCGATAGATGGGACGGCGAAATTGCACGTCACAAGATTTTTCATGGAGGCACAGATTCCCAAATGGAAGAATTGACCGATGTGGCCGAAGTTTTTCGATTGATGCCGACGATGTTTCGCAAAGGAAAGACTGACCGGCAACTTGTTTATTATTTCTCGATTGAAGACGAACAATGGACTGTCTTCATCGGGCCTGACTCGTGCGAGGTCAAAGAAGGCAAGGCGGTCGAAAACGCCGATTGCTTTTTGAAGACATCTAAAAAGATTTTTTTGGGAACGGTCAGCGGCACATATACGCCTTCAATGACCGACCTGATAATGGGAAAGATCAAAACCAACAATCCCATGCTGATGCAAACCTTCAGAGATATATTCGTAGAGTGACAAACGCTATGGCCGAAAGAGATGACACAGCGCCGCTGCCGGTTAAGGAAGTCAGAGGCCAGATAGCAATTCCCTATCGCTGGTCGTATGGGCAAGCGCTCACTCGCTTCTTCGAAGAATCGCGCGACAACAAACGATTGATGGGAACCAAATGCCCGCGCTGCGCATCGGTCGTAGTTCCTGCCGCGCGAATATGCACTCGCTGCTTTGTCGAAATGACTGAGTGGGTCGAAGTGAGCGATCACGGAGTTCTCGATACCTTTACGACTGTGCACCTTCCTTTTCCGGGCCAGCCCACCGAGCCGCCTTATACTTATGGCCTTGTTTTGCTGGATGGCGCGAACACTTATTTTTCGCACCTGATTGATGAGCCTGTTGAAAATCTAGCGTGCGGCATGCGAGTCGAAGCCGTTTGGGCCGAACACCCGAAAGGCGACTTGTTCGACATCTTGCATTTCAAAAAAGAAAGAACATAACCATCGCGAAAAGTTTTTCGATATGAAATTCGGCGCGGTTGAAAATAAGGCGCGATTTGCGATCATCATTTTTGCCATCGCGCTTCTTGCGCTTGGCGGCTTGAGCCTCATTCTTTACTTGCAGGCGCGCGGCCAGTCCGAATCTTCGCCAATCATCATTTATTTCTTCAGCTATCAGATCATCGCCCTGCTCTTCGGGCTTGGTCTGGTTTTCCTGCTCGTGCGATGGTTGCTCAGACCTTACAGGCGAATGGTCGAGGCGGCGCGCGGCAGCCCGGTTCATGCAACGGCGGCAATGAGCGAAAGCGAATTCGTCGTCGAAACTTTTCAAGCTCTGATCGAACAGCTTCAATCGAAAGAAAAAGAGTTGGCGCAACTCCACGCGCTTGAGCGAAAGCGCGCCGAAAGAAGCGAAAGATTCAGCGAGCGATTGATTGCCAATATTCCGAGCGGTCTTGTCACCGTTGATTCAAAGGGCAAGGTTACATCTGTCAACGCTCACGCGATGAGAATACTGGGCACGGCAGAGCCGAATGCTTCGACCGGCGTTGACTTCGCATCATTCTTCCATATGTCTGATCGCGTGGTTGATATGATTTCAAAATGCCTTGAGACGGGAAAAGCATTTCGCCGCGAAGAAGTGAATGTCCGTCTCGCGGATGGCCGAGCGCGCCACCTCGGCCTGAGCGTATCGCCTATCGCTGATGCATCGCAAAATATCGAAGGCGCTCTGTGTTTGCTGACGGACATAACCGAAGTTTTAGAACTGAGAGAGCGAATGAAGCTTCAAGAGAACCTTGCAAACCTCGGAGAGATGGCAGCCGGGCTTGCTCACGAATTCAAGAATTCGCTCGCGACTATTCAAGGCTACGTTCAACTGCTGGAAGTGCAACTCGCCGCTGGTTCTTCGACCGATAATCACCGCGAAGCGCTCGACTCCACGCTCAACGAAGTCCGGTTGCTGGCGAGGCTTGTCACAGACTTTCTGAATTTTGCTCGGCCTCAACATTTGAATCTCACCAGTGTAGATTTGCGCTCGGTCATCGAAGACTGCGCCGCCGAAGTCAAACCTCTACTAGAAGAAAACGGCATCGAGCTTCGCATCGAAGGCGAGTTCACACGAGTAGCCGCAGATGAGGCGCTTTTGAGGCGCGTTTTCGTCAACCTGTTTCGCAATGCCGCCGAAGCTACTGATCCGCTATCAACGGAAAAAAGAATTACAGTGACAGGCGAGTTTGAAACACGCTACGCGCACGCGCGGGTCAGCGACACGGGCACAGGCATATCGAACGAAGACCTGCACAGAATATTTATTCCATTCTTCACAACGAAGTCGCGCGGCTACGGCATCGGGCTGGCAATCGTGCAAAAGATTTTAATGGCGCATGGCGGCGATGTCGCCGTCGAAAAGAGCGACATAGCGGGCACGACTTTTCACTGCCGACTGCCTATCTCAACGCCAGAACAGTCTGTGGAACCATAGCCACAACACGTAGATTAAGGTTACAAGCTCGCCTGCGTCTTCGCCGCTCCTTCACCGCAAATGCGAAAAACCATAATCATTTAACCCTGGCGACCATCTGGCAAAACAATTGCACAGAACAATGTCACCATATTGATATTTTCTAATTTCGTTAGTCTGTCGCTAGACTGCTTAGGCAGAGAATGGAGTCACTCTGCCAGCGGGCGAGTCATTGCCTGACGGCATGATTCGCCCGCGATTTTTTTATCCGGGCAAACTAACCCGCTCGCTACTGCTCACGGTACTGTTCTCACTTATTCAACACTGATAGAATGAATCGGGCGCTTCAAATCACACGGATGCGTGGAGGTTGACGGTGAGACTCGGAGTCATATCGGACACTCACGGTTTATTCGATGACCGGGTTGCGACGATATTTGCGGGCGTTGATCGAATCATCCACGCAGGCGACATAGGCAAGCTTGAAGTGATAAAGCGACTGGAACAGATAGCGCCTGTTATAGCAGTCGAAGGCAACAACGACTGGTTCGGCCAGTTCCCTACCGAGCGCGTCGAAGAGTTTGATGGGCAGCGCGTGATGATCCGTCACATTTTCGGCGAGCTTCATCAACTTGAAGCGACGGACAAAAAACTGGTCGCAAAGCTTCAGCCGAACATCGTAATCTTTGGGCACTCGCACAGGCCGTATAACGAGATGCTCGATTCGACGATGTTGTTCAATCCCGGCAGCGCAGGCCCGCGACGTTTTTCGCTGCCGCGCACAGTCGGGCTGCTTACGATTCACGAGTCGCAAGCAGAAGCCCAGATCATCAGCCTTGATTAAATCGCATGTGGATGATTGTGATTGTTCAGTTCGAGCAGAGGTAAAGTATGGCAAAAATTGCTGACAACACAGTTGGAAACCAGTTAACTCCGACGAGCCGCGATGGTCGCGCTATGGTTCGAGACACGCTGCGCGGATTCATTGATGCGCCGATTGACACTCACCTTGAACGAATCGGCACTATCATGGATAGAGCCATCAAGGTTCCGGGCACGAACATTCGCATAGGGCTTGACCCGATCATCGGATTTTTCTTTCCTGTGCTCGGAGACTGGGTTGGCGGGATAGTCTCGGCATACATAGTCCTTGCGTCAATACGTCACGGCTTGCCAAAGAGCACGATTGCGAAAATGGTCTTCAACGTCGGCGTTGATGTTTTGCTCGGCACGATTCCCTTTGTCGGCGATGCATTCGATTTTGCATGGAAGCCTAATGAAAAAAATCTTCGCCTGTTGAACAAGTACGCAACAGGAAAGCGCGGCTCGTTTTGGAGCGATTGGGCGTGGGTAGTCGTATTGC
This sequence comes from Blastocatellia bacterium, assembly GCA_035277165.1. GTDB lineage: Bacteria > Acidobacteriota > Blastocatellia > UBA7656 > UBA7656 > DATEKX01. The sequence goes on from DATEKX010000398.1 coordinate 5,350, forward strand.
TTGGCTTGCTCGTTTTGTTTATGGCTGCGATGGTCGGCCTTGCAATCTACTCGCTGAATAAAGCTGGCTTTCACCTGATATAAAATCAACGTTACTTTTTTATGTGCGATACGCTTGTAGCCATTCCGCCTTACACAGCAGATGGCGCGGTCTGGTTTGCAAAGAACAGCGACCGCGAGCCGGGTGAAGCGCAGATCGTAGAGCACC
>DATEKX010000399.1:0-5646 GCA_035277165.1 Blastocatellia bacterium
GGAAAGGCGGATAGCCGAACGACTCTGCCGCGAGCGCCGCAACAACGGCTGCGACGAAAACGAACGCAATTAAAGTTTTAATATTCTTCACCTTGATGCTCCTATGCGTTTTAGAATTTATGCGGATAAATGACAGTATACACTACAGCAAAAGAAACGATGAACGCGGAACGATGAATGATGGTCTGATAGAGAGTTTCATCATTCATCGTTCCGCGTTCATCGTTTCTTTTATCTCGCGCAGGTCAGAGCGCGACCGCCGTCAATGCTCACGGTTGCGCCTGTTATCCAGTTCGCGCGATCAGATGCCAGAAAGTAGATCAACTCTGCGACCTCATCAGCCTCGCCAACGCGACCGAGCGGGTGCGTGGTCTTGCTGTGTTCGAGAAATGCCGCATAAGCATCTTCGTTCATTCCGCCGGAACGATGAAGACTGGTAACGACGACGCCCGGATTCACAGCATTGACTCTGACAGCTTTTGCAGCAAGCTCAAGCGCGGCGCAACGCGTAAGCTGATCTACGCCCGCTTTGCTGACGCAATAAGCCAGCACGCCCGGAAACGAGCGCGGCCCGGTCACGCTCGACACGTTGACAATGTTTCCGCGCGAGCGTTCAAGATGAGGAACGGCAAGTTTCATCAGGTGAAAGACCGAACGCAGATTGATGTTCATCATCTCGTCCCAAAGCTCAAGCGATGTGTCTTCGATGTGGCCCGATTTGAGAATACCCGCCGCATTGATTAACACATCAAGCCCGCCCATCATCTCAGTCGCTCGCGCCACGCAAGACTCGCTTTGCTTTTCATCAGAGAGATCAGCCGCAAGGATGAAAGCTTCTCCGCCTTCGGCTGCTGATTCAGCGACAACGCCTTCAAGCGCGCTCTCGCTCCGGCTCACAAGCGCGACGGTCGCGCCCTCATTCAAGAAAAGCTTTGCCGTTGCGCGACCGATGCCGCTGGATGCGCCTGTCACTATAACTCTTTTTCGCGTTCTTTCTTCGATCATAGTCACAGTCTGCTTATTGATCTGCTCAAGCGCAAGCAAAAGTCTGTTTTAACCAATTTGTAACATCTGCGTTACGGTTTGTTAATAACAGGCTTATATACTGAGCGTTCAATTCATATTTCATTTACACCGGACAGTGAAATACATTACATTTCTCTTCGCAATGATGTCGGGAACCAAACAAACCACTTCTACCTATCTGGAGGGAAAATGCAAAGCAGGTCAACAGTACTGAGTTCCGCATTGATGATCGCTCTCATATTTTGTTTTGACGCCGTAGAGGCGAGAGCGCGGCAGCAATCATCAGGCAACAATCCACCAAACGCGACAGCGACCGCAGACACTACCAGCGCGACAAAAGCCGCGCCTGCGCCTTCAGTTGAAGACAGGCTTCGCGCGCTGGAACAGGTGATCGAGCGACAGCAGCGCGAGATTCAATCGCTTCACGAGTTAATAGAAAAAGAGAAGCGCGGCCCGCAAACCGCAAACGCTCGCACGGTCGAAGCCTCGCGATCTGAAGCGACTCAGCCCACTGTTGCCGTTGCCGTAGATCAAACTCCGGCTTCGGGCAAAAATGAAGCCGCGCCGCCCGACCAGACGCAGAAGCGAGTTGATGAGCTTTACAAGAAATTCGGCGCGATTCGCTTCAGCGGCGACATTCGCTTTCGCGCAGAGACGTTTCGCAATCAGGGCTTTGACAGCATTGCTGAAGCGCCTGCGCGCAACCGGCTGCGCGTGCGCGTGCGACTTGCGCTCGACGGCTCGCTCAACAAGCATTTCGATTGGGGCGTCAAGATGGCTTCTGGAATCTTCACCGATCCAATATCATCCAATCAAACATTCACTGATTTCTACGAACGCAAACCGTTTGCGCTTGAGCGCGCCTTCGTTCGCTACGACTCGATAGCAAGCGACAACGGCGTAGGCGTGCAACTGGTCGCGGGGAAATTCGAGCCAACCTTTCGCCGAACCCAGATGGTTTGGGACGATGACGTGAATGTTGAAGGCGCAAGCGAAGCGCTCTACTTCAAAACAACTTCCAGTTTGAAGCAGATTAAACTCGTCGCATTCCAGTTGCCATTCAATGAACTATCTGCCGCTAAAGACGGCGTGCTCTACGGCGGCCAGTTTCAAAGTGACTGGCAATTTGCTCCAACGATTTCAGCTAACGTTAACGTCAGTTACTATGACTGGAACAGAGCAGATCAGATCGCGCTCGGGCTTGGCGCGCTTGCGACTCAGGTCAACGGCGGAATCTTCAACGGCGCTGGACTGACGGGCAATCAAAACGGCCCGCTCGGCACTTCAAATCGCCTCGTTAGAAATGCGAGCGGAGCTGTGACCGGATTCCTTGCCGGATTCAATCTCTTTGACGTGCTCGGCAATCTGACCTGGCAGGCGGGTCGCAGGATGCCTGTGACTTTCACCTTTGATTATGTGCGAAATCTCACAAGCAGAATTGATGACGAGAAGAACGGTTATTGGGCCGGTGTTCAGGTTGGGCAGACCAGAGAAGTGCGCGATTGGTTGATCGGCTACACATTCACACGCATCGAACAGGACGCCGTGCTGGTGCCGTTCAACTTCAGCGACATACTGGCGTCCAACAGCCGAGTACACATACCGACTTTCGCTTATCAAGTTGCTAATGGCGTGACGTTGCAATGGACAGGATTGTTTTCGCAGCGCGTGAACAAGGTCGTGTTGATTTCTCCGTCCAATCGCTGGCTGAACAGAATGCAATTCGACGTTATATATAAATTCTGAAGTCGGTGTTACTCTCTTGGAACAGTAAAGGCCGATTCGGTGTCAAATGTAGAGCAGGCGGACAGCTTGCTCTACATTTGACATGGCGACGCAAGTTTTTTTGAGCGCGCCATTCCAATCGGTACACAACCTTGTTTCGAGGAGTCTCCGGCAGATGAAAATTATAAGTGTCTTCGCAATGCTCTTGCTTCTTGCGCAGAGTCAGGCCGCGCAAACGCGCGCGCCCCGACGCGCGGCTCAAACCAATCAAGCAGGAAATCAACCTTCACAAACACAGCTTCCGATTCGTCGCATCATCCTCTACAGCAATGGCGTAGCTTACTTCGAGCGGCGCGGTCTGGTGTCGCCTCACGCAGAAGTCAACCTGCCTTTCAAGCAATCGCAAGTTGATGATGTGCTCAAATCCATGCTTGTGCTCGATCTGGGTAAAGGTCGCATAGGAACCGTGAGCTACAATTCGTCTGCTCCGGCTTCGGCGCGGCTCAATGATATTCCGTTTTCAATCGCAGCGGGAACTATGGAAGAAAACGGCGAAGGCGGACTTGCCGGAGTATTAAAACAGCTTCAAGGCGCGCGAGTCGTAGTCACTACTCCAACGCGAACCGCGCAGGGGGCTATTCTTACAGTCGAAGAACGCAAGTCACAAATAGACGCCAACAAACCGCCGCTCGTCACGCGATTGCTTGTCATCGCAAGCGAAAACGGCGAGCTTGTCAGTTTTGACCTTGCGGAAGTGCGCGCAGTTCGCCTGCTGGATGACGGAGCGCGCCAGAACATAAAAGAGTTCGCGAGCGCTTCGGCTTCGACGCGGCTGCGCGATGCAAAGACGATCTCGATCACATCCGATGGCGCAGCGCAGCGCGAGATTGTCGTCAGCTATACGGTCGCCGCGCCGATATGGAAAACGACTTATCGCGTAGTGTTGAACACCGAAGGCAAGCCGTTCTTTCAAGGCTGGGCGATTGTTGACAACGTAGGCGAAGAAGATTGGTCAGATGTTCAGCTTTCGCTCGTGTCGGGCACGCCCGTCTCCTTCATTCAGCCGCTTCAACAGCCGCTCTATCGTTACCGGCCAGTCATACCAATACCGGAAGACCTGAACCTTGAGCCGCAGGTTTATGATCCGAGCGTCGGTGAGTCATATGATCGGGTTGGCGGCGTAGCAGGCGGCGTAGCAGGCAGCGTACCCGGCGGAGCGCCGGGCGGTACTATAGGCGGGATTGGCAGGGGAGATGCGCCTGCTCCGAGGGAGGCGGGCAAGCCTATGACAAGTTTTAGCGATGCCTTCAGGAGTGAAGATGTCGGAGTAAAAACAGCCGCGAAAGGCAGCGAAGTCGGCGACCTGTTTGAATATAAGATCGAACAGCCTATTACTGTTCGGCGAAACATTTCGGCGTTGATTCCGATTCTTCAAGCTGATATGGAAGGCGAGCGCGTTTCAATCTATAACGAAGCCGCGCGAAAAGATCGTCCGATGGGCGGGCTTCGATTGAAGAACACATCATCGCTGACGCTCGAAGGCGGATCGCTCACAGTCATTGACGGCGACGCTTACGCGGGCGAGGCGTTGATAGAAAGGCTCAAGCCGGGCGAAGAAAGATTCATCTCTTTCGCATTGGATCTCGGCACGCTCGTCACCACCAAGTTGAAAGACAACCGCGAACCTGCCTTTCTTATCAGGGCCGTTAAGGGAGTGCTTCAGGTTCATTACTATCAAACAGACAGAAAGGTCTACACCATCACCAATCAGACAGATCGCCCGCGCATTGTGTTCGTCGAGCATCCGATACGCGAGCGATGGAAACTTTCCGATGATACGGCAAAGCCTTATGAAACGAGCGCGTCGGTTTATCGCTTCCGAGTCGAATTGAAACCGCGTGCGACTGTCGAGCTACCAGTCATTGAACAGCTTGCGCTGATGGACAGCTATGCGCTTTCAAATCTGACTCGAAACGAAATCGAGCTATTCGTCTCGCGCCGCTACATTGACGAGGCTACTCGCGCCGCGCTCGAAAAAATAATCGAGATAAAAAACAAGATCGCATCCGTTGATGCGCGCGTTGCGGCGGCAGACCGCGAAGCAGCCGAGATCGCAGCAGATCAGGCACGCTTGCGCGAAAACATCAAAGCGTTGAGCAAAGAAACGGAAGCGCGGCAACTGATCGCGCGATACGTTGCAAAGGCTACGGAGCAGGAGACGCGCATCGAGCAGATCACCACTGAAAAACGGGCAGCCGCAGTCGAACGCGCGCAGCTTCAGTCAGAGCTTGATGCGGCCATTCGCGCTCTCGCTATAGATCGCAAGCTTTGACTAATAGAGAGGAATTCACCGCAGAGGACGCGGAGATTACGCAGAGAGTAGTTTTACTCTGCGCCCTCTCTGCACCCTCTGCGGTGACCACGTCTGTGCTGTTGCTGCCGCCTGTTTTGTATCAATGCGACTTATCATCTTTTCTCACCGCAACACGTATGCGCGACGGGTACCCGGGCGAGCGATAGATGCGTTGCGTCGCCGTTTGGAAATCGCCTTCTTTTGCTTTAAAGATGTTGTCAACAAACTTCTGCGGGTTGCGGTCGTATAGCGGGAACCAACTGCTTTGGACTTGCACCATAATGCGATGCCCTTTCAGAAAACAATAATCATTGCCGTGTAGATCAATCGTGTATTCGTTGACCTGACCGGGCGAAATCGGTTCGGGTTTTTCAAAGCTCCTCAGGTAGCGCCCGCGAAATATCTCGCTGGCAACCATTAATTGATAGCCAGCCATTTTCGGGTCTGCCTGATTTTCCGAAGGGTAAACATCAATCAATTTCACTACCCAATCGCTGTCTGTCCCTGTGGTCGAAGCAAAAAGGTGAGCGATGATGTCGCCA
>DATEKX010000400.1:0-8832 GCA_035277165.1 Blastocatellia bacterium
TATAGACAGGTCGCTCCTACGGAGCTGGAGTTGAGTTGTTGAGATATTAAAATAATCTGATATTTCTCAACCCTACTGCTTATTCACCACTCTCCATTCTTTGAGGAGAAGATAATGGAAAACTTATTTCAAGACTTGCGATATGGAATCAGAGCATTGCTCAAAAGCAGAGGCTTTGCCGTTGTGGCTGTCATCGCGCTGGCGCTCGGCATTGGAGCCACGACTGCTATCTTCAGCGTAGTTGATGCAGTGCTGTTGCGCCCCTTGCCTTACAAGAACCCTGAGCGGCTTACCTTGATCTGGCACAGCTATCCGCAGATCAATCTGCCTCAAGCTTCAATCTGTGCCCCCTGCTATGCGGAGTATAGAGACCTGACCAGTTCTTTCGAGCAGGTCGCAACCACGACCGGATGGGCCATCAACCTCACAGGCGTAGGCGAGCCTGAACGACTGCAAGGCAATCGCGTCTCCTTCAATTACTTTTCAACGCTCGGAGCCGAACCTGCGCAAGGCCGCGCCTTCGTCGAAGAAGAAGACCGTCCGGGCAATAATTTCGTCGTCGTGTTGAGTCACGGCTTCTGGGTGCGTCGCTTAGGAGCCGACCCAAACGCAGTGGGTCAGTCGCTCACGCTCGGCGGCCAGCCCTACACCATCATCGGCATCATGTCCGCTGATTTCGCCGGGCCTCAACCTGTGGATTTGTGGTCGCCGATTGCGTTCACAAAAGAAGAGATGGCCCCGGCCAATCACGGCAGTGAATATCTGACAGTAATCGCTCGACTCAAACCCGGCGTCACGCTCGGTCAAGCGCAGGCAGAAATGGACACGCTTGCCGAACAGCTTCGCCCGCAATTTTATAACGCGAACTGGGGAATCTCGCTCGTGTCTGTGCGCGAGCAGCTTGTCGGCGATATTCAGCGCCCGCTGTGGATACTGCTCGGAACCGTAGGATGCGTGCTGTTGATCGCATGCGCAAACGTAGCAAACCTGCTGCTTGCTCGCGCAACATCGCGACAGAAAGAGATAGCCATTCGCGCGGCGCTCGGCGCGAGTCGCGTGCGCGTAGTCCGCCAGTTGCTCACCGAAAGCGTGTTGCTTGCAATGCTCGGAGGCATTTTCGGTCTGGCTCTCGCTTATCTGAGCATTCGATTGATAGTCGTCGGTGTTCCTCAAAACATCTCGAACTCCATCATCGGGTGGAAACAGATAGGGCTCAACTCGGAGGTGCTCGCCTTTACGCTGCTGGTATCCGTGCTGACAGGAATAATCTTTGGCCTCGTCCCGGCATTTCATGCCTCGAAGCCTGACCTTCAGGATTCGCTCAAAGAAGGAGGCCGCACAGGAAGCGAAGGAGGTCGCCGCAATTTTGTGCGAAGTGTGCTCGTAGTATTCGAGGTATCGGTTGCGCTGATGCTGTTGATAGCAGCCGGGTTGTTGATCAGAAGTTTTGGACGGCTTCAAGATGTGAATCCCGGTTTCAATCCTCAGAACGTTTTGTCAATGCAGCTATCATTGCCGCGATCAAAGTACGCAGAGAACAATCAAATGTCGGCCTTTTACGATCAGGCGCTTGAGCGAATCAAGGTACTGCCCGGCGTGCAATCTGCCGCCTTCGGAACCAACCTCCCGATGAGCGGCAGTAATTCGAGCGCTTCATTTTCAGTCGAAGGCTTGCAGGTCGCGCAGGGTGAGAGCTCTCCGCACGGCGACCCGCACATGGTCACGGCTGATTATTTCAAGACTATGGAAGTTCCGTTGTTGAGCGGGCGCTATTTCGATGACCGGGACAATAAAGATTCTATGCCTGTGACCATCGTAGACGAAACGCTGGCAAATCGTTACTGGCCCGATCAAGACCCGGTCGGCAAACGCATCGCCGCATTTTTCGATAGCCGTAATAACCAGCTTAACTGGCGAACCATTGTCGGCGTAGTCAAAAACGTCAAGCGTTACGGATTGGACGGAAAGATAAAAGAGCAGTATTACTTTCCGCAATCGCAAAGCCCTCAGCGAGGCATGTTCTTGCTGGTGCGCTCTGCATCTGACCCGACGGCGCTGGCCTCGTCCATTCGCGATGCGATTCATAGCGTGGACAAAGATCAGCCTATTTTCCGCGTGATGACGATGGAGCAGGTGGTGTCGAATTCTGTGGCGCAAAGAAGATTCTCGATGTTGTTGCTTGTCATATTTGCTGGCGTTGCGTTGTTGTTAGCCGCAGTGGGAATCTATGGCGTGATGAGTTATTCAGTCACTCAACGCTCGCATGAAATCGGCATCCGCATGGCCTTAGGCGCGCGTCAGAGCGACGTGTTGAAGATGGTTGTTAAACAAGGCATGAAGGTCACCCTGATAGGCGTCGGGGTAGGACTCGGAGGAGCGTTTCTTGCGACGAGCATCATGTCGAGTTTGTTGTTCGGCGTAGGCGCGCGCGACCCGCTCACCTTCGTGGCAATCCCGTTGATACTGGCAGGAGTGGCTCTGGGAGCCTGTTTCGTGCCAGCGCGTCGCGCTACGAAAGTGGACCCGATGATCGCGCTTCGTTACGAGTAGCGAATTAAGAATTAAGAATCGAGGACTGAAGATTAATTTTTAATTCTTAATTCTTAATTGTCACCGGAGGTGATGATGGACAACCTGCTGAAAGACCTGCGCTATGGCGCTCGCACTCTGTTTAAGAATCCCGGCTTCACCGTTGTCGCCGTGCTGGCTCTGGCGTTAGGCATAGGCGCAAACACCGCAGTCTTCAGCATCGTCAATGCGGTATTGCTTCGCCCGTTGCGCTTTGAACAGCCTGAGCGATTGGTGACGATATGGGAAACCAACCTTTCGCAAGGGCTGGGTCACAGTCAGGTTTCGCCCGTCACCTTCACCGACTGGCGACAGCAAAATCAGATATTCACCGACGTAACCGTGTGGTGGTATCCGCAAGTCAATCTAACAGAAACAGGCACAGAGCCTATTCGAGTTCGCACGGTAGAGGCTACAGATAATTTCTTTTCGGTGCTCGGAGTTCAACCGATGCTCGGGCGGTTGTTTATGCAGGGAGAAGATCAGCGAGGCGCAGACCCGGTCGCTGTGTTGAGCTACAATCTGTGGAAGAATCGTTTCAACTCTGACCCTGATGTGATCGGAAAGCCCGTTGCGCTCGATGGTCGATTGCATACGGTCGTGGGAGTGATGCCGCAGGGATTTAACTATCCTGAAAACATAGAAGTGTGGAGACCGCTCGGATGGGACCCTGCTCAACACAATCGAGGCGCGCGTTTTATGGAGTCGGTCGCGCGCCTCGCACCCGGAGTGACGATTGAACAGGCTCAGGCTGATATGAGCGCGCTCAGTCGCCGGTTCGAGCAAGAGTATCCCAAAACGAGTCTTGATTGGGGAGTTACGCTCATCCCGCTTCGCAACGAGATAGTCGGCAACTTCCGAATAGCGCTTCTGGTAATGCTCGGAGCAGTCGCCTTCGTGTTGTTGATTGCCTGCGCCAACATTGCAAACCTGTTGCTGGCCCGCGCGGGAGCGCGTCAGAAAGAGATTGCCATCAGGCTTGCGATGGGCGCGAGCCGTTCAAGGCTAATTCGGCAATTTCTCACTGAGAGCATATTGTTGGCAAGTTTCGGGTGCGCGCTTGGTCTGGCGCTGGCTTATTTCGGCGGCAAAGCTCTGATGGCTCTTAACCCGATAGCGATTCCTCGACTCAGTGAAATCGGGATAGACGCGCGAATGCTTGGTTTCACACTTGGAATCACGCTTATCACAGGAATCATATTCGGGCTGGTTCCGGCGTTGCAGGCATCAAAGCCCGATTTGAATCAAGTGCTGAAAGAAGGTGGCCGAGATTCAAAGACGAGTTCCGGCAATCGCATACGCAGCGCGCTCGTAGTTGCAGAGATAGCCATTGCGCTGGTGCTTCTGATTGGCGCGGGCCTTTTGCTCAAGACGTTCATTCGACTTCAGGGCGTAGAACCGGGCTTCAACCCGAATAGCGTTCTGACATTCAACCTGCAGCTTCCCATCTCGAAGTATTCGGACTGGCGTCAGGTGTCGTCGTTTTATTCGCGTATTCTCGACCGCATCCAAACTCTGCCGGGAGTGCAATCCGCTGATGCGACCAGTTTCCTTCCGCTCGAAAGCGGCTGGCGATTGAAATTCTCTATTGCGGGACAGACTGCGCCTGAACCCGGCCAGGAGCCTATAGCCCAGCACAGGCCCATAAGCAAAGGGTATTTTCAAACGATGGGAATACCGCTAGTCGGAGGGCGAGAATTTACTGAGCGCGACAACGTGGACGCGCCGGGCGTGATTATAATCAATCAGGCGTTGGTTGATCGCTACTGGCCGGATGAAGACCCGATAGGCAAACGAATCGGGGCAAGCTTTCGCAGCATCGGCCCGCTTGGGCGAGTTATGATGAAGACTCTCGAATTTGAAGTCGTCGGTGTTGTCGGCAACGAGAAAAACAACGGATTGAACGCGGCGGCTGAATCGGCGATCTATTTCTCTCACGACCAGTTCGCTTATCGAAGCATGAGCGTGATGGTTCGCAGCGCGCAAAATCCGATGAGCTTGCTGGGCGCGATACAAAACGAAGTGTGGGCAATGGACAACAGCCTGCCGATTTCTGATGTCAAGACTGCCAATCAGATTCTTGCAAACTCTGTGGCGCAGCCGCGCTTTAGTGTCTTGCTGCTGGGCATATTTGCTGCTCTGGCTCTGATACTGGCCGCCGTAGGAATCTATGGCGTCATGGCTTATTCGATTACGCAGCGCACGCGCGAGATTGGCATTCGCATGGCGCTGGGCGCGCAATCTTCGGATGTGCTTAAGATGGTTTTGAGAGAAGGATTCAAATTCGCGGCTACAGGAATAGGCATCGGGCTTGCAGGCGCATTTCTGGTCACGCGCGTACTGACGAGTTTGCTTTACGGCGTGAGCGCGGCTGATCCTGTCATCTATGCGGCTGTCTCTATAATTCTCGCCGCGGTTGCCTTAGTCGCCTGTTACATTCCGGCGCGGCGCGCAACAAAAGTAGACCCGCTGGTTGCGCTTCGATATGAATGATGAATGATTTGAGATTTCAGATTATTAAGCATTCATAATCCATAACGTCTCAGCCCCGTAGGGGCAACCTGTTTATAGAATCAGTAAGATAGATAATTTTGTAGCTCCGTAGGAGCGACCTATGATTGAAGAACAGGTCGCTCCTACGGAGCTACAAAATTATCTTGCATCGCACTGCTATAGACAGGTCGCTCCTACGGAGCTACGACCGAGTTGTTACTGTAATTCATCCTTTGCGTTTCCCCTTCGTCCATATTCTCTTATAATCTTTTTATGACCACAGCATTGATTTACGATCCCGTGTTTATCAAACACGACACAGGCCATCACCCGGAAAACGCCGAAAGATTCAAAGTTATACTTTCTGCGCTCGAAGCGGACGAATCTTTGTGGACTACGCTCAACAGGCAAGCGCCCAAAGCGGCGACCGATGAAGACATCATCCGATGTCATAGCCCGCAACTTATAGAACATTTAAGCTCGTTGTGCGAGCGTCGCATACCATTCGTTGATCTCGATACAGTGATATGCGCGAAATCTTTTGATGTAGCTCGACTCGCGGCAGGCGCTGTCGTAGGCGCAGTAGATCAGGTCTTCAGCGGTTCATGTCAAAACGCTTTCGCGCTGGTCAGGCCGCCGGGCCATCACGCGACTCCGAATCAAGCCATGGGTTTTTGCCTGTTCAATAATGCTGCGATTGGCGCGCGCTACGCGCAGGCCCGGTACGGAGCCGAGCGCGTGTTGATAATTGATTGGGATGTGCATCATGGCAACGGCACGCAGGACATATTTTATCAAGACCCGTCAGTATTTTATTTTTCGACTCACCAGTATCCTTACTATCCGGGCACAGGCGCAGCAGGCGAGCGCGGGCTTGATGGCGGCGAAGGCACTACGCTGAACATTCCTCTGCGCGAAGGCACATCCGCGCGCGCTCATCGCGAGGCTTTCACTGATGCGCTGAAAGCGATTGAAGAAGGATTCCCGCCTGATCTTATAATTATTTCGGCGGGGTTTGATTCGCGGCGAGGCGATCCGCTTGGCGGTTTAACGCTGGAAGATTCGGATTTTCGAGAGATGACAAAAGAAGTGATGGACATGGCCGAACGCCACGCCGGAGCGCGCGTCGTGAGTGTGCTCGAAGGCGGCTACAATCTCGACACGCTCGGCGAAACTGTCAGGACACATATTACGGCATTGTCATCTTAAGATTTGTACCACGCGACGGTGCGGCGCAGTCCTTCCTCGAAATCAACCGTCACGCGATAACCGAGTGACTTTTCGGCAGCTTCGATTGAAGCCTGCGAATCGCGTACGTCGCCTGCGCGCGCCGCTTCGTGAATCGGTTCAATAGGGCTTCCGAGTATCTCTTTGATTTTGCCAAGCAGATCGAGCAGCGAGTAACGCCCCCCGCAAGCCACATTGAATGCCTTGCCCGATGCGCCTTCGGCTTCCGACGCGAGCAGGTTCGCTTCGACAACATTCTCTACATAGGTGAAGTCGCGCGATTGAAGCCCGTCACCGTAAATCACCGGCTGACGGCCTTCCAATAACGCCATGACGAATCGCGGTATCACCGCAGCGTATTGTGATTCAGGGTCCTGGCGCGGCCCGAAGATGTTGAAGTATCTGAGCGCAACCGCCTCGAATCCGTAAACGCGATTGAAGATGCTGATGTAATGCTCGCCTGCCAGTTTCGAGAGCGCGTAAGGCGATAAGGGCTGTCCCATCATGCTTTCGTGTTTGGGCAATACTTCAGTGTCGCCATAAACTGATGAGCTTGACGCATTGACCACGCGTCGCACGCCTGCATCGCGCGCTGCAAGCAATACGCTGAGCGTGCCTGTCATGTTGACTTCGTGCGTCGTCATCGGGTCTGCAACGGAACGCGGCACAGAGCCGAGCGCCGCTTCGTGAAAGACTATCTCGACGCCCTTCATCGCTTCGGCAACCGTTCGCGCATCGGTTATATCGCCTCGAATCAATTCAACGTCGCCGCCAATTGATTCGAGGTTCGCTTCTTTTCCCGAAACGAAATTGTCGAGCACGCGCACACTGTGGCCATCTTTCAAAAGCCGTTCGCAGATGTGGCTTCCTATGAAACCAGCTCCGCCTGTCACAAGATAGAGTCGTTTTCCCATTTGCTTATTTCTTTATCAGAAAGTTTCCTATCGCAAGACAATCAATGCCTGAGCAGTAGAAACCGCGCACAGCTTCGCGCGGAGTCGAAACCACTGGCTCGCCGAAAAGATTGAATGAAGTGTTGAGAAGCACGGGCACACCCGTCGCTTCCTCGAATTTCACAAGCAGTTTCCAGAATGCCGGATTCGTTTTGCGGCTGACGCTTTGGACGCGCACCAGTCCTTTGCCGAAGACCGCAGCCGGGATCAATTGTTCTTTGTCTTCTCGAATATGGCTCACGCCCTGCAAGAAATCGCTCAACTCGCTCGGCTCGAAAAACTCTTCGGCTCGCTCTTCGGGCACGGCTGCCGAAAAGGGGCGATACTCTTCGCGATGCTTGATGAATATGTTCAGGTTGTCGCGCATAAATTCATTAGTCGGCGAAGCCAGTATGCTGCGAGCGCCCAGCGTGCGCGGCCCGAATTCCATCGCGCCGTGAAACCATCCCGTGATTCGCCCTTGCCCGAGCATCCGCGCGACTTCCGCAATCAGCTTGTCGTCGGTCAAAAAATATTCATACGACAGCTTGCAATTGTCGAGCACGCTTTTGATCGCTTCTTCGTTGAACTGCGGGCCTAAGAATGCGTGCTCCATGCGGTAAACGCGCTCGATGTTGCCGAGCAGTTGATGCCAGACGTAAAGCGCAGCGCCGATAGAGCAACCGGCGTTTCCGGCGGCAGGTTGCACGAACAGATGCGTAAATCCTGCGCGCCGCTCGATGCTCGAACAAGCCAGACTGTTGAGCGCGACGCCTCCCGAAAGACAAAGATTTTCTTCGCCTGACTGCTCGCGATGGCGAATTGATATCTCGCACAATACATCTTCGACACGCGCTTGCAGGCTCGCCGCGAGATTGCGATGCTTTTGACTGATTGCATCCTCTTTAGCTCGCGGCGCAAAACCGACGCGTTTGAAGAAATCAGTCGAAAGCGATAAATCTCCTCTCGAAGAGATTTCAAAAAAATTCATGTCCACAACGGGCAAACCGGCAGCGTCAACTTTGATCAATTCATTGAAGGCTTCTCGAAATTCATTCTCGCCCGTCGGCGAAATCCACATGGTCTTATGCCAGTCGTCGTCAAAGCCGAACCCCAACGCAGCAGTCACCGCGCTATAAACCATGCCAATTGAATTCGGAAACTGCGCTTCGGCTTGAAGCAGCAACTCGTGGCCTGCGCCCGTCATCAAGGCAGTCGTCGTCATGTCGCCGCGATTGTCTGCGGCGATAACAGCCGCGCGCTCAAATCCCGACGCGTAGAATGCGCTCGCTCCGTGCGCGAGGTGATGGCCCACGGCGACAAACTTTCCGCGAGATGAAAGCTGGGATTCGACAAGTCGTTTAGTCCGAAGCCTCTGTTTCAAACCATTGAGACTGTCAACAAAATAAGGCGGGAAGTCTTCTATGGAAGCGACGTTCAGCGCGTCAGTCGCGCGCGAAGAGTTGAAAGCGATCTCGCGGTGAAAAAGCTTGTGCGGCTCAAGGTAGTAAGCCACATAATCAATATCGCTGAAGGTGATGCCGCCGCGCTCTAAGCAAAACTCGATTGCGCGGAATGGCAATCCGCCCGCGTAATTCATGCCGACGTGGCG
>DATEKX010000401.1:0-6877 GCA_035277165.1 Blastocatellia bacterium
ATTTGAAAAAGATTATTTTATTAAGCATTTGCGATAATCTCGGTTTAAACGTTTTGCTATCAGCAATTAAATCTTAATATCTTGAACACAAAGGATATTAGCCCACTGGCAGTAACGAAGTCAATTAAAATATTGAGCAAAGTTCAATATTTTAAGCAGTGCTGGAAAGAAGGACTTTATGAATAAAATAGGCAGGGAAACCCTGAGCGAGTATATAAAGCGAGTTGTAAAACAGAAGGATCTCAAGCTGCGCGACATAGAACGCAACTCGGAGGGAAAGATTACAAACGGCTATATTAGCGGGATAGTCAACGGTAAGATAACTAACCTAAGTGTAGACAAGCTCAGGGCTTTGGCCTTAGGGCTGGATGTTGACGCACACGATGTATTTGCCGCCGCTCTGGGCGAAGTGCGTAATAAGATCAAATCATTATCAAACAAGTCCGCTCCCAACGCTCAGTGGTTGATAGAAGTCATGCAGGAAATTCTGGCAAGCCCTGAGTTGACAAATTTAGTTGACGAACTTGTCCATCTGTCGCGTAAAGAACGCGCGATGGTGATGAAGGTTGTGCAATCTCTGATTGATCGAGAGCGCCAGGCTCACGGGACTAAAGAAAAGAGGGTGCACAGCAAGAAAAGGGCTTAGACTTTATTAATTGATTTCGCCTTTCGGTTCATAGGCGATCTTTTCGACGGCTTCCAGCATCCTTGCCAATTGATCTTTGGTAAGGTCTCTTTCCGAGATGATGTCCATAAGCCTCAACAGCATCTCTCTGTCGCTGAGTTGCTTGCCGGGCTTCTCTTCCTGAACAATGCTCTTGGCTGCTTTCGTCAGTTTATACTTCCATGCCTGAAGGTCGAGCACTCGCGCAGGTTCCTGCGCCTGCCTGGGCGCGGAAACCTGTGAGGCAGCGCTGCGATATGGCATTGGCAGGGGCACAACATTTCCATCACCCGAGACTTTCCTTTTAACCGCAACAACGTATCGAGAAGCGCGACGCGATTTCATTACAATTTCATCGTGCGTTTCCTGCACCACCCGATAAATCCGCGAATATGGTGACGCGAGAGCCTTCTCGCATACGCGTAAGGCTTCTTCGAGTCGCCCGACTTCTCCCAGTTCGACGGCATAACTGTTCATGTAGTTACAAAACAGGTCAGGGTACCAGCGGCTCATCGAAAGAAGTAGAGGAAAGAGACGTTCCAGATCGGCAAGCGCGCCGTGATGATCCTCTATCAGGCTTTTTACCATAACCAGGTTGCGCTGCGATTCTACGACTGTTCTATAGTCGCACCACCCGTTGCCAACCGCCGCCTGGTTAGCCTCAACGCAATACCGGGCAACCGATTGAAGATCATTTTTCGCGTAGAACGTTGCAGACAGGCACAAAAGCGCCCTTGCTCTGTAAATGGGCGGGCCGTGCTCTGCCACATACTCGAATGCAACGCGGGCTTCGGTAAATTTTCCCTTTTGGTACAGGCACAAGGCTTCATAATGACGGCCTATCATTCTATACTTATCAGCTAAAGGCAGATTCAGAAGCAAGTGGCTTAACTGTTCAACTTCCTCCATGCGGCGCAAACCATAAGTATATTCGGCTGAAGCTGCGAGTTTGTTGCCCAGATCGGAAAAAAATTGTTTTGAATAAGTATCTTTGATGAGTCCCGAAACAATTTGTTGATACAATCTGCCGTAGCCAGCTTGTTTTTGAAATTCGGCAAACCGTCTAGAGGAGAAAGAATCTATGAGGACAAGATTATTGTCAGCGGCTATCTGCATACTCTCTATGCCAATTTTGTTTTCGTCTTTTACCGATAACAAACTGACCAACTCGACTCCCTTTGCCACAGTCGTAATCGCCGGGCATTTAATAGGCACTGGGGCTTTTTGCGAATGTGAGCAAGCAAACCCGATGTGCGCTTGCGATCCGGGCGAAACACCAATGAGAGCTCATCGTGGCAACAGAGCGATTTCAGATACGACTGACAAAGATGTCTCTTCAATTGGCGAAGCTCCCACTTCCGACTTCGACTTCGGTACGGGCGCGATGTTTCTTGCGCTCATAGTCTTCGCATGGACTAGATACCGTATGTAACTTGCAGCACCTGATCTAGTCCGCGATTTGCCAACTTAACTTCACAATTGCCGCGATGAGCGGCGGTACAGGTGATGTGTATCACTTTGCAATTTGGCATTCTACTATAGCTGTGTGTCAATTGCACGAGAAAATTCCACAATCAGGCAATGACGCAAAGTAACGCAAATTTCATTCTGTAATGATTCAACCTCCGCAGATTGAA
Source organism: Blastocatellia bacterium (assembly GCA_035277165.1). Lineage (GTDB taxonomy): Bacteria > Acidobacteriota > Blastocatellia > UBA7656 > UBA7656 > DATEKX01. Next base: position 2,302 of record DATEKX010000401.1, read on the forward strand.
GTTTGGTTACCTCGTTTCTTCATCAAGCAACCATATTCAACGAGGCCGAACTTTAAGATTGCCGCAAGGGACTGGCTTACGGCAAGGGCCGCGTGTGGTCGTTTATTCTTTCTTTGATCTCTTTCGACCGGGTCGCAGCAGGTCGCGCGGAATCACCTTTGTAAGCTTGCGAATATAGGTCGGAGTAACGCCGAGAATGGACGCTGCCTCGCGCGCATTCCCTCTGGCTTTGTAAAGCGCACGCGCCCATAGCCATTTCAGCAACGCTATCTTTGCATTTGCGAGTAAAGGTATCTCTCCGTCCGAAAGTATGAAATATTGCTCTTGATCCAACGAGTTGATACGTTTGCGAGTGTTCTGCGCTTCTTTCCTCAATTCGGGTAAGGGGCGATTGGCGAGCGCCGATTCCACATCGCTTATAAGCTTGCAAGCTTCAACAGGATCAGTCGAGCAGACGGCCTGCGCCAGCAAGGTTTTGATTTCAAGCTCTATCAAATTGGCGCGCAGTTCCTGAGCCAGATCGAGCGCTTGCCATAGCACCGTCGCGGCTTCGTCGTTTCTGTCCTGCGCAAGATAGAATTTGCCGAGAGTTCGTTTTACTTCTGCCTTTTGCGATTGACTGTTGGCCTGATCAGCTATCTCCGAAGCAGTGGCGAGCGTTTTTTCGGCCAGATCCCATTCGCGGCGCGCAAGATGCACTCTGGCTTTGATCTCATAAGTGGAGGCGATTTGAGTGCTGCGCGCTTTCACGCCTTTGTCGAGCGCGCGCAGGACATACTCTTCAGCCCTCGCATAATCTTTCAGCCAGACCAGCGTCAAAGCAATGCTGTTCAAAGTCAGATAGCTATATTGCTCGTGCCCCATCTGCTCGAAGGTATCGCGCGCAAAGTTCAAGTACTTCAGCGCAGTCTCATGCTCTCCGATAGTGTTGAGCGCAAGCGCCACGTTGACCCTTGCAACTGCGAGGTTGTAATCGTCGTGGCTCTTCAAAAGAATCTTTATGCCTCGCTCAAGCGTTGTGCGCGCTTCTTCGACGTTGCCGATTCTATTCAGCACAGAACCCAGGCACAGATAAGCAAGGCCCAGCCTGTAGGAACGCGTTTGAGCTGCATAAATAGTGATCGCATCCTTGAACGAGAAGGACGCTTCATTCCAACGTTCAAGCGACCACAGCGCCTGACCTTCGAGTTGCACGGCCTCGCCCGCAGTGAATTCGTCGTCGCGCACGGTTGCGATTGTCTTTGAAAGCCGGGCAAGCCTCAGCGCTTCGCTCGGCTCGTGGCGACGATAATGATAGAGGGCCAGCATTAGCAGAACGCGAGCAGCCAAACCGAACGGCACGCGTTCCACGTCGTCAAGGTAAGGCGAGAGAGCCGCTTCCATATCGCTCAGACGACCGCTCCGCCCGGCCAATTCTGCGGCCAGCAGTCGCAATCGAATTGCGTTCTCATCGAATTCGGGCGCGTCTTGCCAGCTATCGTTCAACATATCGGCGATCTTATCGTAATCGCCGGTCTCCCTCAGTTCTTCAAGCAAGGCAAGATCAAGATAGTTCTGCGACATACATATCCTTTCGGGGATGGGGAACAATAAACCAATGGTCGCATTGTCAAACAGGCTGAATCAGGTGTCAAGTGAAAATGGTATTACCGGAACGGGTTACATTCGTTCACGAGCAAAAAGGCTGGTTGATCTCTTCAAAATGCTCAACAACCCGCAGATCGAAAGAGCTATCAAACTTAACGTCTGAGCGCGCAGCCGCGTTGTGGTGTTTGAAAAGATGAGCTTGATCGTGTGGCTGCCCTGCGGCACATTTATGAGCATAGTTTTCAAATCAGGATGCGTTTCGACAGGCACGGCGCGGCCATCTACGAACGCTTCCCAGCCGGGAAACATAAACGAGTAGACGTGCAGAGTATCGTTTGTTGCGGCAGAGACTTCTATCACACGTTCCTGCGGCTTCCATTCAATCAACCGGGCTGCGCTGTCAGGCGAATCCGACAGCATTTGAAGCATTACGCCTGCCGAAAGCGCGTGAACGTCAGGCGCGTCTTTTGGCGTGAAGTCTTGTTCGACGCAATCGGCGGGCGCGACGAATTGCAGCTTCAGGTTCGATGCGCGGGCGCAGCTAATAACGCCGAATACCAATATTGCAACTGTCAAAGTAATGGCGAACAGGTCACGGCTTCTTCTTCGCCCGAAATTCTCAACACGCAGTTTCTCGAACACCACGCCAGCCAGCATCGAAGTCGCAAATGTGGTGATTGCCAGCCATCTCCACAGAAAAGCCATTCCTGAAATTCCCGGCATCAATCGCACAATCGGCGCGGCAACGGGAAGCATCACGACGATTGATATAAATCCCACAATCGTCCAGCCACTTATATAATGATTCGGCGATGGCTTTTCACTGTTCAGAGGCTTGCTTCGCGCGAGCGCGACGAAAAGAAAAAAAAGCAGACTGGTCGCTATCACAGTTGCCGCAATCAGTTTCTCGAATGTGCTGCCCGCCAGCAGGTCTGTTACATAACCTTTGTTGTTGTCAAACAAGTCTGTGACGCTTTGATTGACATAACCCATTTCCAGAATCGCAGGCAACCAGTAGAAAGCCGAAAGCGCGCTGCCAAGCAGGGCTATAAAACTGCCTGACAACACGGGTCGCCAGCTTTGCGACTTGACGGCCCAGATTGCAACGAACAACGCCAGCGAAACAGAGAACGCATAAGCTACGGGAGGATGCGTGACGACCAGCAAGCCATAGGCAATCGCTCCTAAAACGATTCTACGCGCGCCCGGTCGTTTGACCGCTCCGTCGAGCATCAACATAACGAGCGGCATCCACACGAAAGCAATCAGTTCAGCCAGCGCGCCTCTGTGATAGAGATCAATCAAGCGATACGGCAAAAGCAGATACATCATCGCGGCGATTGCGCTCGCAACGGGAGACAGGAAAACCCTCGCATAAAAGTAGAGAGTCGCAGCCGAACCAAGCGCCGCAAACAGCACAACAACTTCAACTGATCTCACCCAATCGCCCAGAAGCGCGTGCGCAGCCGAAAGAGAGTAATAGACAAACGGCGCATAGAACATAGTCGTAGCAGCGCCGTAACCGTAGTTCATCCCGCCGAGCCATCGCGGATACCAGACGCCCGACCTCAACGTTTCATCGAACATCAACATTCGCGGCCAGTGTATTATCAGGTCGCCTGCTTCCGGCAGACTGCCTTGCGCCGCATAGAAAAACGGCAGCGATGAAGCGATTGCTACTAAAATCAGAAACGCGGCGATACGACGACGCGGCGACGCGGCGAAAAAAGTTTTATCGCTATATCGCGCTATCTCCATCAGAGCGTTTAACTGACAGCGCCATCAACTCGGCGGCGTCAGCACTCCTCTCTTTCGCCTTTGCAACGCAATCGGCGCAAGCGTCAAGACAAACAGCAAGCCAAATGAAACCATCGTGATAATGCCGCTCTTGCGGCGTATAGGCGTAGGCAGGTAGTCCAAACGAACTTCGTGAGCGCCCGGCTCCAGTTCGACTGTGATGTCGCCCAGCACTATTTCGCCTAACACGTTCACTGGTTTTCCATCCATAGACGGAACCCATCCGGGATAATCGAGCTTGCGGATTACCGACTCTTCATCGCCTTCGACCTGAACACGCAATCCCTGACCTGGGATTATGTTTGCAGGTCTGCCGTCAACAGTCACAGTCCATCCGGGAAAGTCGAATGTGCGAAACAGCAATCGGTCTGGTCTGCTCAAGGCAACACGCGCAAGCCTGTGCTGAGGCGACCATCGTTCGACTACGATGCTTCCTTTACCTTGAGCGAGCACGACTGGATCAACCTTTGGCAAATGAAAGATGTCACCATAAGCAGCGCGAGGCATCAGCGCATAATTCATATGCTCCGGCTCAGGCACAAATGCATCACCGTTCGAGTAAGGCTTCACGACTTCTTCCAGACTGAACCACGCGGAGCCAATGACTATCCATACTGCTACTGAAGCGGCGAGCACGGCTTCATGCCTTAAGCGTTTTCTTGTTTGAAAAGCCACATGCGCGCAGGCCCCTGCCAGCAAAGCTAAGACCAGTGTCGTGACCGATAGCATTCTCCAGGTGAAAACACCTATGTCAATTTTCGGTATCAATCGCCCCAGCGGATACGACAAACTGGTCATCATAAAGCACATGAAACAACCGACAATCAGCCATAGTATTACTCGCTGCTTCAGGCGCGGAGCGCGGTTGAGTGCCTGCGTCTTGAATACCAACAAAGCGACGGCTGCGATGATGATGGAAAGCGCCGTCAGTATCCATGTTCTATCAATCAAAGAGAGAAAATAATCGGGCTGTCCGCTATTGTAGACACCCCATCGCACAAGCGTGTAGCTGTCGTGATAAGGATAAGTTTGAGCGATGTTATCGCTGTTTATCATGTTTTGTTCAAGAGCAGCAGGTATGATGTACGCTCCTGCTATCCCCAACCCCATCACCAATCCTGCTCCAACCTTCACTACCCCTCTCCACTCTCTCTCCATCACTCCCTTCATCACCACATACATCCCAAACCCT
>DATEKX010000402.1:0-6650 GCA_035277165.1 Blastocatellia bacterium
GAATGGTAGAGTCCGAGCGCGAAAGGAAAAGGCTCGGATAAATGCCCATCAAAAAGATCAGAGCGATGAGCGGCGCAAGCACGAACTTCTCTCTGAAGTTCAAGTCTGCGAGTTTTTTATTGGCCGGATTATTCACTTCGCCATAGATCACTCGCTGATACATCCAGAGCATGTAAACCGCAGACAAAATCATGCCTATTGCGGCAAGCGAGCCGAAAAGCTTCGCTTGCGGAAGTACGGTTGAAGTGTACGTGCCGATTAAAATAAGGAACTCGCCTACGAATCCGTTCAACAGCGGCAGCGCGATCGACGAGAGCGTGACTACTAAAAACAGCGTCGAATAAATTGGCATGACGTTAGCCAGCCCGCCGAACTCTGCAATGAGCCGTGTGTGACGGCGGTCGTAAATCATGCCTACGATGATGAACAGCGCGCCGGTCGAAATGCCGTGATTGAGCATCTGGTAAAGCGCGCCCTGCATGCCTTTATCCGTGAACGAAAATATGCCCAGCACGACGAATCCCAGATGGCTGACGGATGAATAAGCGACCAGCTTCTTCATGTCAGGTTGAACCATCGCGACCAGCGCGCCATAGATAATCCCGATTACTGCGAGCGTTGCGATGAGCGGGGCCCACTGGCGCGCGGCATCCGAGAAGATGGGCAGATTGAATCGCATCAAGCCGTAAGTCCCCATCTTTAACAACACGCCCGCCAGCAGAACCGAGCCTGCGGTCGGCGCTTCGACGTGCGCGTCCGGCAGCCACGTGTGGAAAGGGAAGAGCGGAACTTTGACGAAAAACGCGAGGCCGAAAGCCCAGAACAACCAGCTCTGCGTCGCCGGGTCTATTACGAGCGCGTGCGATTTTACATGCTCGGTGATGGTCTGAATGTCGAACGTGTAGTTGAGCGTCTGTTGCCCGTGTATGTAATAAAGCGCGATGATTCCGGCCAGCATCAATAGCGACGCGACGACCGTGTAGATAACGAACTTGATCGCCGCATAGATTCGCCGCTGCCCGCCCCACACTCCTATCAGGAAGTACATCGGTACAAGCATTACTTCCCAGAAGAGGTAGAACAAAAACATGTCCATCGCGACGAACACGCCGATCATCCCTGTTTCGAGCGCGAGCATGGCGATAAAGAATTCGCGCAGGCGATAATGAATCGAGTTCCACGACGAGATGATCGCAAGCGGAACAAGCAACGTCGTCAGCAACACCAGCCAGATGCTTAACCCATCAATCCCAACGTGATAGCGCACGCCGAGATTGAAAGCATTAATCCAGGGCACGTTGGTCTCGAATTGCAGGCCGCTTCCCGCATTGAACCCGAACGGCAGCGCGAGCGACACGACGAATGTGAGAAGTGAAAACAGAAGCGCAGTCCATTTGATCGTCGTTTCATTTGAACGATCTCCGCGACCTGTAAAGATGAGCGCTATTACACCGGCAAGCGGCAACAGCGTGATGATTGTAAGAATATAGCTTCCCATTTGTTTATGGATTTCACTTGATCACAAAATAACCGATGATTAGCAGCGCGCCGAGCACGACTACGGCAACGTAACCTCGCGCAAGACCGGATTGCAAATAACGTATTGCGCCGCCAAACAGGCTCGCAAGATGCCCCGCGCCATTCACCGCGCCGTCAATGATGCCAACGTCAATGAACTTCCATAGCACACGCGTTGAACCGGTTTTGATCGGTTGTACGATGGCAGCATCATAGACTTCATCAACGTGGTACTTCTCTTCAAGCAGTCGAGGTGGTTGCCATAGCGGCTTCCGATTAAACCAGACCCATCCTATCACCATTCCCGCGAGCGCGATGATCATTGAAACTATTGTCAGCGGCCATTCCAGTTCGTGATCTTCTGTAGCCTGCGAATGCGGCTGTTCGGCTGTTTTTATAATATGCTCAAGCTGTTCAACCGATTCCATAGGCGCATAGCCTGTCCAGCCCTCCGGCGGAACGTGCGCGATTGACGGCTCAAGCAGATGCTCGAAGTAGTTTGGAATCTTCCCACTCGTCAAACCTTCGGGCACGCCTAAATAACCGGCGAAGACTGCGCCGATAGCTAACACGATGAGCGGCAATGTCATCGAGAGAGGTGATTCGCGCGGCGGCCCGCTGTGATGCCCGTGATCATCGGCGTGATCGTCACTGTGATGCGCGTCATGGTGAGCGTCTTTAAATCTCTCTTTGCCCCAGAACGTGAGCACCATCAACCGAGTCATATAGATCGCCGTCAACAACGCAGTTATTGCGCCTACGGCCCAAAGTATTTTGGCCCACGAATCAGGCAGCCCCGCAGCCGTAAACGAGCGAAACAGAATTTCATCTTTGCTGAAGAAGCCTGAAAAAAGCGGGAAGCCCGAAATCGCAAGCCAGCCCGCGCACATCGTCAGAAACGTGACCGGCATATACTTCTTCAACCCGCCCATTCGCTTCATGTCCTGCTCGTGATGCATTCCGATGATGACCGAGCCTGAGCCTAAAAAGAGAAGCGCTTTGAAGAATGCATGCGTGAAGACGTGGAATATGCCCGCTGTGAAAGCTCCGACTCCGCACGCGAGGAACATATAACCAAGCTGCGATACGGTTGAATAAGCGAGAACTTTTTTGATGTCCGACTGTGCGATGCCGATTGTTGCAGCGAACAGAGCCGTCGCCGCGCCGATAACCGCAACGATGAACATCGCCGTCGGCGCGTGAACATAAATCGAACTTGCGCGCGCGACCATATAAACGCCAGCCGTCACCATCGTCGCCGCGTGGATCAACGCGCTCACAGGAGTCGGGCCAGCCATCGCGTCCGGCAGCCATACAAAGAGCGGTATCTGCGCGCTCTTGCCTGTCGCGCCGACAAACAACAATACGGCAATCGAAGTCATCCCGCCCGCAAAAATAGCTGATGCTGTGAGCGGGTCTGTCATCTGAGTCATTGCCCAGTTGAACGCGCCGTGAATGCCTCGCCCCGCGTCATCAAAGTAGAAAATCGAACCGGACTTTAAGAACAACAACATCACGCCGATGGCGAATCCGAAATCGCCTATGCGATTGACGACGAACGCTTTCTTTGCCGCATCACTGGCAAAGTTTTTTGTGAAGTAGTAACCGATCAGCAGGTAAGAGCAAAGGCCCACGCCTTCCCATCCGACGAACATCAACAGGAAGTTGTCCGCAAGCACCAGCGTCAGCATCGAAAACATGAACAGGTTCAGATAAGCGAAGAAACGCCAATAGCCCTCTTCTCCGCGCATGTACCCGGTTGCGAAGACGTGAATCCAGAAAGCAACAAACGTGATGAAGACGATGTAGATGCCTGAAAGCGAATCGAGCAGCAGCGCGAAGTCTGCGCGGAACGAGCCGACGTGAATCCATGTGAAGAGGTATTCGTAAATCTTTTTTCCCTCTTCAAGCTCTGTGTGATGGTGGAAGAAAACGTAAAAAGCAAGAATTGCCGAGACGGCGACCGTTGAACAGGCGATGATGCCGATCAGGCGCTCGCCCATCCGTTTGCCAAAAAAGCCCAGTATAGCTGCGCCTACCAGTGGCGCGAGAATTATTGCGGCTAACATTCTATTTTCAGCACCCTCTATTGCTTCACAGCTTCAGCGTGTCTACTTCATCAACGTTGAGCGATTCACGATTCCTGAAAATCGAGATGATGATTGCAAGCCCGACGGCTGCTTCTGCCGCCGCAACCGTCATGACTATGAAGACGAACAACTGCCCGCCTATGTCGCCGAAGAAACTCGACAACGAAACCAGCGTGAGATTGACCGCGTTGAGCATCAACTCGATGCACAGGAATATCGTTATGGCGTTGCGCTTGATGAAGACGCCGACGGCTCCTATCGTGAACAACAGCGCCGAAAGCCCCAGATACCAGGATAACGGAACCATAACCCTCCTGAATCTCAGATTTCAAATCCGAGATGTAGTCAATCTCCTTCGCGCCTTGCCAGCACCATCGCGCCGACAACGGCCATCAATATCAACACGGAAGTCACCTCGAAAGGTAACAGGTAGCTCGTGAATAGATTAGCCCCGATGCTCCAGGTTGTTCCGACTGCGCGGTCGGCTGTTTCGACTGCTACCTGCGGCATCGTGCGATGAGGCACGAGGCGAAGCACGTAAAATGTCTCTGCAATCAACAATCCCGCAAAAGGAATTGCCAGATAACGCAGCCCCTTCTGTTTTTCGATCATCGGCTGATCTTTTTGCACGTTCAGCAGCATTATGACGAAGACGAACAAAACCATTATCGCGCCCGCGTAGACTACTATTTGAATCGCCGCGATGAACTGCGCGTGCAGCATCATGTAGAGCGCCGAAAGCGATGCAAGCGTGCCGATGAGCGAAAGCGCGCTGTAGAGCGGATTGCGCTGCAAAAGTATGTTCAGCGCGCTTGCCACTGCGATGACTGCGAATAGTATAAAGAGAGCCTTTTCCATGTTTGCGGATCAGCGAATCAAAAGTATTACCGTTGCCGTGATAATCACGTTGATGATTGCAGCGGGCAGCAAAAACTTCCAGCCAAAGCGCATCAACTGATCGTAGCGAAACCTGGGCAGCGTGAAGCGAATCCACATCGCCAGTATTATCAGCGCCAGAACTTTCAATGTGAAATAGACTATGCTGAGTATCGGATACTGCTGCACCCACGGCCCCGACCACCCGCCGAAAAAGAGCGTCACGGCGATTGAAGACGAAGTGATCAGGTTTATGTATTCGGCCATCTGAAACATCACAAACTTCATTGATGAATACTCTGTGTGATAACCCGCCACCAGTTCCGATTCAGCTTCGGGCAGATCAAACGGCGTGCGATTGCATTCGGCCAGCGCGGCGATGTAGAAGATTATGAAAACCAGCATCAGCGGAAATTTGAATATGTTCCAGCCGAATATGCCAAATCTGCCGCTCTGCAGACCAACGATGTTTACCAGATCAAGCGTTCCCGTATAAACCAGCACGCTTACGATTGATATGCCGAACGCCAGTTCGTAGCTGATCATCTGCGCGCTTGAACGGAGTCCTCCCATCAGCGAGTACTTGTTATTTGAAGACCAGCCCGCCAACACGATGCCGTATACGCTGAGCGACGTGAGCGCGAATATATAAAGCAGTCCCACGTTCATCCGCGTGACGTGAAGATCAATCACGCGACCGAACAGATTTATCTGGCTGCCATAAGGTATGACTATGAAAGTCATCAGCGCGGGAATCAGCGAAACCGCTGGCGCAGCTATATAGAGCCAGCGATTGGCTTCTGTCGGGATGATGTCTTCTTTGAAGATCATCTTTAATCCGTCGGCCAAAGGCTGCAGTAAACCCAAAGGGCCGACTCGATTCGGGCCGACGCGCAGTTGAATCCAACTCATCACCTTTCTTTCGAGAAGTGTCAGGTAAGCCACTGCCGTAACGAGTATGAACAGAATTACTACTGTTTTGATTAACCACTCAAGAAGGAGGTTTGTCATAGTATGACCGGTGGCAAGGTGAATTCAAGCATCCAAAATCTGCAATGCAATATCTTTGTCTATTCCCGTCGCGCTTCGCTTATTCACGGCTCCATTCGAGTATGCCCTTGCGCCACACGTACACAAGCCCGACAAACAAAACTACCATGAAGAGCATCATCTCGCCGTAAAAGATGTATTTCAACGGCCTGTATGCTTCATCCTTCAACACATTCGGAAAGACGACTGCCCACGGCACCAGAAATACTGCTTCGATGTCGAACAGCAGAAAGACCATCGCCACGAGATAGAACTTCACAGACTGCCGCTCGCGCGCCGTGCCGACCGGCTCGACTCCGCATTCATAAGGTGCAAGCTTTTCCGGTGTCGGTCGGTTTCTTCCGGCCAGCCGCGACAGCACGATTAAAACCGTAGCTACTGCGACTGCCAGAACGAAAACTAAAAGAATAGGAACGTAGTTGCTCATTTCCCACTTTGTATGTGCGGCTGTTGGCGGCTGTAGTCCACAGAGATAAAATCAGCCGCTAACCAAGACTAGGCATCTTATCGCCTGGTGAAATTCAGTGTCAAGCAACACAAGCAATCAGCTACTCGCGCTGCGACTGTTCAAGGAAAAGTATTGTTACGCCTCTTTCGATCAAGTAACATCGCACGAGAGCATCCCCCGAAGAATTCTAGTCAGCCCCACTGATCGAAGCAAATGCAAAAGACCTGCGATTATTGCAAAGGGCCGACCGAAGAAGCTGTCTTGAAGTGTCAGAATTGCGGCGCACCAATAGTTCGCGCCGATTCGCCTTTGCCAGATTTCCGACTCTGCCCTTATTGCCAGCGCAAACTGCTGGCGTTAGCCAGTCCCGCCTGCAACTATTGTGGCCGCCGGTTGCCTGATGAATATCTCAAAGCGCGTCAGGCTCATCTTCAACGAATCAATGAAGTGGAAGAAACGGATGAAATGACCGAAAAGATAGATGAGATGATTCGTCAAACTGCGCGGCGCGACAGAAAAAAGTCTTCCTTTTTCGCCGACATTACCGATTTGACTGATCTGTTTTCGTAATTTCCAAACTAAGAGCGTGTTTTGAAATACGGGAATTCAACTCGCGAAGCGGGTGTCAGACTATAGCCCATATCGCCAGATATGGGTATGCGGGCGAT
>DATEKX010000403.1:0-3083 GCA_035277165.1 Blastocatellia bacterium
CGGTATAATACTTTCATCAGCGTCTTGAATCGCTTCTCCCACTTTGGCGTGTAAGGGAACCACCACCAGTCGCTCTTCATCAAAAACAGATCCCAGTTTACGTGTTTCATGCGGACGAACTCGAACAAGCCTGCTTGCCCGTGCGTCACGCCGAGGCCGCTTTCTTTCACTCCGAACCACGGGGTCTGCGCCGCACCGTGAGTGTAAATGGCGTCGTTGATTATCACCGTGCCCGCTTCGATGCGTCGCGCCATTCGTCTTCCTTTTTCGTTGTCTGAAGTCCAGACAGAAGCAAGCAGCCCATACCGGGAATTGTTCGCTTCGCGTATTGCTTCATCTTCGTCCTTCACAACTTTAATCGGCAGCAAAGGCCCGAACGTTTCTTCGGTCATCACCTTCATCGAATCGTTTACGTCAACCAGAACCGTAGGCTCGAAGAAATAGCCGCCGAGGTCTTCGCGTCGTCGCCCGCCTGTGAGCGCTCGCGCGCCTTTGGCAATCGCGTCGATTACTTGATCGCTGACGATGTTCAACTGGTTTTCATTTGTGAGCGGGCCGATGTCTGTCGAACAATCCTGCGCGGGCGGGCCGACGCGGAGCTTTTTCACTTCGTCAACTACTGCACTGATGAATTTTTCTGCAACCGGCTCGGTGACGTAAAGCCGCTCGACCGACGCACAGACCTGCCCGCAATTCATGAATGCGCCCCACACAGCGCCTTTGACTGTTCGCTCGAACGGCGCGTCTTCGCAGACTATCATAGGGTCTTTGCCGCCCAGTTCCAGGACTACGGGCAGAAGCCTGCGGGCCGCCGACTCGGCAATCTTTTTTCCAGTGCGAACAGAGCCGGTGAAGAAAATCTTATCAACTGAGGATTCGACCAGCGCCGCGCCCGTTGAACCATCGCCTTGCACGACTTCAAAAACGCCTTCGGGAAAACCCGCCGACGCAAAGAGCCTCTTGATCGCATCGCCCACGAGCGGCGTGAACTCGGATGGCTTGAGGACTACGGTGTTGCCTGCCATCAAAGCCATCACAATCTCGCCTACGGGAATTGAGAAAGGGAAATTCCAGGGACTGATGACGCCGATGACGCCCAGCGGCTCGTGGCAGATCATAGAGCGTTTGTTGCGAAAGACCGCGAGCGTGAATTTACGCTCGCGCAGTATCCGCTCGGCGTTCATTGCGAAGTGGCTCATCAAGTCGCTCACCATAAAAACTTCTGTCGTGAGCGCCTCGAATTCAGGCTTTCCGGTCTCGTCGGAAATGATGCGGCTTATCTCTTCTTTGCGGTCGTAGAGCGCGCGTTGCACTTTCAATATGTAACGCGCGCGATTGCGGAATGAGAGCGAAGCCCACTCGCGCGCAGCCGCCCGCGCGCCCGCTACAACTGCGTCAACATCTGCGGCTGATGCAACACGAAATCGGCCAAGCTCTTCAAGCGTAGCCGGATTGATTGAGACTATTTCCGCCCCGCGCACGGCAGCATTCATGAGCCTTGCAGTCATAAGCCCCTCCATTAAGGAAAGATGAATTATGAACTATGAATTATGAATTAAACAGTTTCTCTTAATTCATAATTCATAGTTCATAATTCATCTTTTTGATAAGCTCGCCTGGTGATTCCAGTGCAAGGTCAGGCGATTCGGCCAATAATCGCTCGCGGCTTGAGCCGCCCCATAACGCCGCAGCCGTTCGCGTTCCGGCTGCGCGCCCCATCATTATGTCGGCAGGGCTATCGCCGATGACAAGCGTCGAATGCGGGACTGCGCCGAAATGCTTCATCGCGCGCAGCACGCCGTCAGGATCAGGCTTCACGCGCTCTACGTCATCGCCCCAAACGGTCACGTTTATGAGCGACCGCAGTCCCGTTATATCAAGCTCAAGCTCGCCCGCCCGCCTCGGCTTGAGCGATACGACACCTATTTGCGCGCCTCTATCAAGCAGTGATTCAAGCAACTTTGCTATGCCATCGTAAGGTATCAAATGATGATGATGGTTCGCGTAATAATGCTCCTCGAAACTGACCAGCATTTCATCGAGCATCTCTGTGCTGTAACGCCTGAGCACTTCGTGCGGAGACATGTTCCAGAAATCGCGGAACTCCGTCTCATTTATCTCAAGCCCCGTGTGCAGTCGCACTGTGTGCTGGAATGCCTCGCGGTACGCCGGTTCCGAATGCGCCAGCGTCCCATCGAAATCAAAGATAAAGCAATCTACTCGCATTGGCGGCCAGACTTCTACTGTCTCGGCGGCGGCGGCAGATTCGTGCCGCGCGGGCGATTGTAAGGCGAAGACTGTAACCACGCAGGCATCGAATCTTGGTCGGCAACGCGCATCCCGACAAGCAACCCTATCACGGTCAAATCGCGCGCGCCGCTCCAGTCCCAGTCTTTCTGCACTGTGTCTGTCGCCATGTGATAATCGGTCACGAGAAACTTCATGGCCCGCGCGCCCACTGCTGCCTGATCGGCTGGTGCTCCGATGAAATAGACCGACGGCACGCCTTTCTTGAAAAATGCATAGTGGTCGGAGCGATAAAATACGTTTTCTTCCGGGAACGGGTCAGGCACGATTGTGATGTTCATCGCCGATGTAACGCCTTCCACCACGCCGCCAAGATCGGAATGCTTGAAGCCGTAATCAATCAGGTTTTTCATCGGCCCCCAGACTTCTGAGCCTATGCCGTCATAGTTGATAGAGGCGGCTACTTTCTCAATCGGCCACGTCGGTTGCTTTACCCAATGCTCCGCGCCGAGCAAACCGGCTTCTTCGCCCGTCACCGCCAGAAAGATTATCGAGCGGCGCGGCTTCGGTTTCGATTTTGCAAGCGATTCGGCAATCGCAACCAGCTTTGCAACGCCCAATGCGTTGTCTGCTGCGCCGGGATAGATAGTGCCATCCGTGTCCACGCCATAAGCGTCATAGTGCGCGCAGTAGACAACAGCTTCTTCTTTGAGTTTCGCGTCCGAGCCTTCGAGCACGGCTGCGACGTTGCTGCTCGTCACCTCTTCTCGCTTCACGCGAATCGATATGGCAGCTTGCTTGCCGAGATCGCGCGATACGAACTGACCGTCCTCGGC
>DATEKX010000404.1:0-8769 GCA_035277165.1 Blastocatellia bacterium
GTCGTGGCGCAGTTTATTACGAAATCAGGGCGCTCTCGCTCGATAAAGCGCATCACGTCATCTTCGCGTGTAGTATCCAGTTCGGCGTGCGTGGGGGCAACTGCGCGCCAGCCCAAAGCCATTAATCGTTCGCGCATAAATCGAGCCAGTAACCCGTTGCCGCCCGTAATCAATGCGCTTTTAGTTTGAGCAGTCAGGTCGTTTTCATTTTGATCGTTGTTTTCGAGCATGCTTGAGATGATCCAGTCGGCTGATTAATTTGACTCGCGCGAATCTGCATTTTAATCGCGCGTTCCGACTTAAATCAACTTCCGCTCGTTTTCGCCTGCCTGCTTTCTTTCACAACTCGCTTAATTCTTTGAGCACCTTCTTGTCGAGTATGATTATCTTCATACGACCTACTTCAATGATTCCATCCAGTTTCAACGCGTCAAGCATATTAGTCACAGTCTCACGATACAGGCCAATATTTCTGCCTATATCTTTGTGGGTCAGCCCGACTATGGTTGAATCTTCGCCCGCAAGCTCTAGAAGATAAGCCGCTATTCTGGCGTCCGCCAACTGGAAGCGTACTCTGTAGTGCTCGCCCTCAACTTTGGCGAGCCTTTTTCCCAACATCTCAACTACCCAGACCGGGGCGGTTTTTATCCACTCCTTCGCCGTGTCAGCGTCAATCATAGTGATTGTAGCTCCCTGATTTCCCGTAATCGCTCTGGTTCCCATCATAGTCTGACCGAGCAGCGGAAAATCTCCGAACAACACGCCCGGACCGAGACTTTTCACCAGAGTGTCGTGTCTCATGTGCCAGATTTCAACAAGGCCATGCCTCACAAGAAATAATTCATCCTTGCCGCGAATGATTCGATGCGGGCTAAATGATTTTGTTAGGAGCGTCTCGAATATCTGCGAATCAGGCAACTCCTCAATGTGCAAATAGCCAATCTTTTGCGCGAGGGCAGAAGCCGTGAGAGCTTTCTTCCTCTGCGTGGGTTCGTATTTTTTCACTCCACCAGACGGTTTCGGTCGTTTGGTCATATCGGTCTCAGCCTATCCTCGTTATCAACTCGCATATGATGAATTAGAGAGGAAGAAGCGCGAGTTGATTGTTTTCCCGGTTAGGTTGCAAGTCGCTAGTTAAAGCCACTTTTCCTCTTTCAATAACCACGCCTCTCCCTTGACCTCGCCTCTCCCTGCTGCGAGACAGCAACCCTGACATTAATGAAGCCTTCTATCTGCTCTACCCCTTCTCCGCCATCTATAAAAATACTTGATAAATTAGGGAACGCAGCACAACACCGATAGCCATTTCTCGCTTCCTACACTGCGTCCCCTATAAATTGGGGAGTTACACCCGAAGGAGAAAAACCTGACGTCGAGACATTTCTATTCCCTCATAGCCTGACAAATATTGAGGAGGCGTAGCGGGCGGAGGGGGACACATCCGCTAAACCGAACCGCCGTTACGCCTCCTCTCCTCCAGGCCGTCGCAGCCCCTCAACCGCAACGGTCCGTTCTGGACTGTAAGGAGGCTAGAGCAGAACCTACACTGCAAGGGGTCTACATTCCGACAACGAATCGCTGACCAACTCGGCAACCCTCTCTGCCAACATCACAACTCTGATACAAAATTGGGCTATGACAACAACCGGCTAATCACGCCTGAACCGAGACAAAGTTTTAATCTCACCATTTCAACGAGCTTTCTTCGAAAATGGCAGTGCCTAAAAAACAATATGTACTTGCTACTACAAACATAGTATGCTATCCTATGAAAATAGGAACAGCGCAATACTAAACTAGAAGTCCGACAGTGTCAACTATAATATTAGATTAACGTCCCATAAAAATGGAGACGAGATGAAAGAGGCTCATTTATGATTAAAGGCAAGTCGAATAAACAACCAAAAGTCGAATCGCTTGGCGAATACTTAAAACGCATCATGAGTGAAAAGCGGCTCACGATGATAGATGTTCAGGAACGCAGCGACAAGAAAATAACAGATGCCTATATCGCTAACCTCGTGAAAGGCATAGCCAGTAATCCTTCTGTAGACAAACTCAAGGCGCTCGCAGTCGGGCTTGGCGAGCCGGAAGAGGATGTATTCAAGATCGCTCGCGGAGTGCCGCTGGATGGCACAGAAGAACAAACCGGTGAGCCGTGGTCGGCTGGCGGCATCGTAAAGGCGATGGAACTGATTATTGCCAGCCCCGAAAGGACACAGATACTGCGGGCGATGATGCAGATGCCGATCAGGGACTTGAAAGCAGTTCTGCAGTTTATTGAGTCCATGAAGAGCTAAACAAAGCATTTCGTCAAAGTAATGCAGTGTACATAACTGCCTGCCTCGTGTGGTCGGAGTCACGTTTTTGGCGGCAAACAATCCGCCTGCGCGGCGGCTTTTGTCGTTTTTTGCCTCAATCTTCTATTGAGAGTATGCCCAGCCTGTGATACAAAGCTTGGCTGCGGGGATAATAGTTTACGTGCAGCCAAGCATGAGCCATAAAAAACCGTAACAACCCTGACAACCCACTATTACAGGAATAATTTCTGTGTTTATGGCTCAGGCGAATTACTGACAGACAAACTCTATTGTGTCCAGAATGAAATTCCTGAAAAACAGGGTGCGCCCTGAAAGGACAATCTATGGCCAATGACAGGCCCGACAAGCGCCAGAAAATCGAAACCCTCAGCCAGTACGTCAAACGCATTCTCGAAGAGAAGCAAATGACTATGAAGCATGTTCAAGAACGCAGCGAGGGAGGTATAGCTGATGCCTATGTCGGCAGCATTGTACACGGCGTGGCAAAGAACCCTTCCGTTGATAAACTGAAGGCGCTCGCAGTCGGGCTTGGCGAACCCGAGGATGATGTTTTCAAAGTCGCGCGAGGGCTGCCTCTCGACTATGAGGAAGAAGCGAGCCGTGACCCTTGGCCGGGAACCATCCTTGCAAAAGCAATATGGAAAATCGTATCGAGTCCAGAGTTGACGAAGATAATAAAAGCATTGCTGCAAATGTCGCTTAAGGAATTGCAAGCGGTGTTGAAATATATAGAAGCCATGAAGAAACCAAAGACCAGAGATTAATCGGGCCTGGACGTAAAGCAGTGCCTCGATCACAAGGCTTCGCTTTGCATGCGTTCCTAATGTGAGAAGCTTATCATCTGCTCTTGAGCGGCTTGCAAATGAGAGCGTAAAGCTTCGTTATAGTCCTTAAAATTATGTGATAGGTTCCGCCAATGGCTTGGAGCGGCTGCAACTCGTATTTAAGAGGCGTGATCTGCGGTTTCAATATTGCGCGCAACACTGCTGGGCTCTCTGCGTCTCGGTATGCGCATTGCCCGGTAATTTCCGGCACTCGTGCGGCGGCGATCTATTAATCAACATATTACTGATCTGCTCGGCGGTCTACGCACAATGCAGGCCCAGACCGGATCAGCAATTCTTGTGAGATTGTTTACTACTCAGCGCATTGCCGTTCATTGGTGCCTTCAAGATGGCCGGAGCAATGCGCTGATACAATCCTCCCTGTTTATATGTTTGGTGCGTCTTGCCAAACGGATCAAAGGAGAAAAGTCTGATGAAAGTAAGATTGTTATTAGTCGCTATTTGCATTTTCACTCTCCCGATGTGGTTTTCGATTGCTCCAAATAAAGCCGCGATGAACTCGGCTCCATTTGCCACGGTCGCGCTCGCAGGCCATATACATCCAACCGGCGCTTTCTGCAAATGCGGCAGTTTTGCTGCCTGCATCTGTGATGAAGGTGAAACAAGTGTCCAAAAGAGTCCTCCTTCGGATGAGTTTTCCACGAAAGGCAGTGCGGAGGTTCCTACTGGATTCGACCCCGGCACAAGCATGCTGCTTATCGCGCTTGCGCTGTTGTTAGGCTTGAGAATGCGATTGTAAAAAACCGCTTTCTTTAACCTTTTCAACTAACCCTTTTGAATATCTGCTTTCGGCGGTGCAGGTGAAGTGTGGGCAAATGGCAAAGTTGAGCCGAACCGCATTGAAATCATTAACGGACTCCGAGCTAAGCTCTTCTTCGTGTTAGATTATCTTCATAATGCCGGATGAGCCAGTGAACGCAATCGAAGCATTCATCCGCACGCTGCCTGATCCACAGGGCGCGCGGTCTTTTTTCGAGAGGCTACAGCAAATTCGCCCGGTTGATCTGAGTCGTGATGCGCTGTTGCTTTCTCGATTGCTCGCGATTGCAGCCTACAGCCCTTTTCTCGCCGAAAACCTGCTCCGCCACCCTGAGCACATTGACTGGCTGCGACACGAAACCGAGCACGTCAAAACGACGGAGCAACTCTCGGAAGAGCTTGCGCGCTTCGTCACGCGAATGATGGACGCAGATCACCATCTGGGCCTGGGAAGGTTCAAGCGCCGCGAGCTTCTCAGGATTTACCTGCATGATTGTCTCGCTATGGCCTCGCTTGCGGAAGTGACCGAAGAACTGTCGAATCTGGCCGACGTGATATTGCGGCACGCGCTCGCCATAGCTCATCAGGAGATGACCAATCGCTACGGCGCTCCACTCACGCGCGACGAGCGCGGACGCATAAAGAACGCCGAGATGGCCGTCGTCGCGCTCGGCAAACTCGGCTGCCGCGAATTGAATTACGCTTCGGACGTTGACCTGTTGTTCCTCTACTCAGGCGAAGGTGAAACCGCTGGGCGCGACCGCCGCCCGGAATCTGTCATAAGCAACAAAGAGTTTTTCAAAGCGGTCGCATCCGAAACCGTGCAGATCATAGGCAGCAGCGCGGGCGAAGGCGCTGTCTATCGAATAGACCTGCGCCTGCGCCCTTATGGGCGCGACGGCGATCTGGTTTGGGAGATAGAGCGCGCGGCGGATTACTATCGCAGCAAGGCGCAGAACTGGGAGCGGCAGGCGCTCATCCGTGCGCGCGTATCGGCGGGGAGCGACCGTGTCGTGGCCGCATTTTTAGACCTCGTGCGCGATCAGATATTTGCGCGAGACGCGCACGCGCTCGAAGAGGTAAGGCGAGCGAAAGAGAAAATAGATCGACGGCTGGCCGCGCGCCCCGGCGGGTTCAATGTCAAGCTAGGCCGCGGCGGCATACGCGAGATAGAGTTCATCGCTCAAGCGCTGCAACTCGAACATGGCGGACGCGAGCCCTGGGTGCGAACAGCGCAGACTTTAATAGTGCTTGCGCGACTCGCCGAAAAGAACTATCTCACCGAAGCGGAACGGGCGCGATTGAGCGCGGCTTATACCTTCCTGAGAACCGTTGAACATCGCTTGCAGATGGAACATGGCGCGCAGACGCACACGCTCCCTTTAGCGCGCGAGCGATTGGAACTGGTCGCGCGCCGCTCGGGCTATCGTGACGCAGATCAATTCGTCCGAGACCTCGAAGATCACACCACATCTGTGCGAGCGATTTATAACCGCGTGTTTGCCGCAGGCGGCGAGCCTCAACCCACAATCGCAAGCGAAGAGCGAAAGATTGAAAAGGAAGTTGACGACGAAACAGATCGGCTGATCAATCACGCCGCAGCGGCGCTGACGAAGCTGATCAGGGCACAAGACTCCGTTGCTTTACACGACAACAGCGATGTGGAGCAGATCATCGCCTCCGCGCTGCCTTCTGCCATCAACCCACTGCGCTCGCTTCGCAATCTGATCGCATGGGCCGAGTCGTTTGCCACCTATGCGCGCGATCAGGTCAAAGAATGGAACGTTGCTAACAGATATCTCATCAAAAGATTGCTTCCCACTTTAAGCAGTAATTATCTTTCTCACATGCTCATATCGCGGCCCGCGCTTGCCGCAGTGCTTGTCGGCGAGTCTCAACGCGAGCGGGCAGATTTTCTACAGGTGATGCGCGCCGCAATTAATAAAGAGTATACGCCAGCGGCCAAGACCGATGCGCTGCGCCGAGTCTGGTATCAGCAGGTGATTGCCATCGGCTACCAGGATATGACGAGGGTCGGAGAGGGCAGTCTTTCACAATCTCCCGACTTGCGTTTGAATAACCTTGCTCAAACTTCGCTTGCCGAAGCGGCATTGCGACTCGCTGTAGAAATTGCGCTCGAATCACTTGGCATACATAAACATCAATCGGCCCCCGCGCTGCCTTTCACCATTCTGGGGCTTGGGCGATTAGGCCACGCGGGGATGGATTACGGCTCGGACCTCGACCTGCTTGTGGTATTCGACGACACGGCGGAGTGGCCTCCGCCCGATCTTGCAAGTCGAGGCGACGCGCTCAAAAACTTTCACTCTCCACATGAATTTTACGCGAAGCTCACATCCGAAGTCGTTCACGCGCTGTCATCAATAACTCGTGAAGGTCTGCTCTATCGCATTGACCTCAGGCTCAGGCCCGAAGGAAAGAACGGCCCGCTCGCTCAAGCGTTTGGCGGATTGCTTACCTATCTTGCCAGCCGCGCGTCGGCGTGGGAGCACTCGGCATATCTGAAAGCGCGCGAGGTCGCAGGCGACATGGAGTTTGGCGCGCGAGTGAGAGATGCTGTTTGCCAATCTTGTTTTGACGCCGCATCAAAAAATCTCTCGCTCAAGGAAGAACTGGCTGATATCAGAGTGCGGCTCGAAAGCGAGAAAGCGCGCAAAGGAAGACCGAACATCAAGTGGGGCAGAGGCGGGATGACCGATGTTTATTTCATAACTCGTTATCTTCAGCTCCGCGACCGAATCTATTTTCCGACTGAGCAAGGTACGGCTGCGCTCATCGCGCATCTGGGCGAAACGGGTTCGCTCGACGATGAATCTGCGCGAGTGTTATTTGAAGGATACTCTTTCTTGAGAAGGCTCGATCACTGGATGCGATTGCTGCTCGACCGGCCAACGCCGCTTCTGCCCGCTTCAAATGTCGCGTTGGGCGATCTGGCGCGGGCGCTTGCCTGCGCGTCCGTCGAAGAGTTAGAGCAACAACTCGCCGCTCACACATCAGCCATTCGAGAAGTCTACGACCGCGTGTTCGGATAATAAATCCAAGCCATTATTTCGATGCGGCGACCAGCAGTTCGCGAGCGGCGCGATAAACATCAGTGACTCTGACGCCGGTCATGCAGCGATGATCAATCGGGCATTCGCGCAACATGCAGGGCGAACATTCAACCGGGTGGCGCACGACCGCAGCCAGGTCTGAAAACGGACGCGTCGCAAGGTGTTCGGTCGGCCCGAAGACGACGACCGTCGGGACGTTCAGCGCCGCCGACACATGAGCCGTGCCTGTGTCGTTCGATAAGACAAGCGACGAGCAGGCAAGCACGGCCTTCAACTCTGCAATGCTCGTTCGACCTGCGAGCACTGTCGCGCGCGTGCGCATATGTTGCGCAACTTCATTGGCCGTTTCGATGTCGCCCGCTGCTCCGATTATGATCGCTTGAAATCCGTCGCGCTCGCTCAACTGGTCTGCTGTCTCGGCGAACCGCTCGGCAAGCCATTGCTTTGCGCGGCTGTTGGTCGCGCCGGGATTGATCGCCACAATGCGCGCCGCTCGTTCAATGCCCGACTCTTCAAGCATCTGTCGAGCTTTCTCTTTTTGCTCGTGAGTAACGCGAAGCAGAGGTTTGGAAGTTTCCATTTCAACGTGACTCGCGCCCGTTAGCGTTCGCTCGATATGAGATGCGATGTTCAAGTAGTAGCGGACTTGATGAAGAGCCTTGAAGTTTTCTTCAAACGGAATGACGTAATCAAGAAGCGCGCGGCGGCCATCGGTCGCATAACCGGCAACTTTACCGCTGCGGCCTGCGCGAGCCATCAACGCCGCTCCGTATGCGTTTTGAAACAAGATGGCGAGGTCAAATCGTTCGCGTCGCAAGCCCCGCGCATCGCTTATGAAATGCTTTGCTTTTTGCGCGAGATTACGAGCGTCGCGCACTGAAATTAAATCGTCGGCCAGCGCTTCGCCGTCAAACAGGCCCGCGACCCAGGGCCGAGCAAGCAGCGTGATGCGCGAATCGGCAAAGATGCGTCGCAACTCTCTGAGCGCGGGCACGGCCATCACCGCGTCGCCAACCCAGTTCGGCACGCGAATCATTACTTTCATAAGAACTAGACTTTTAGATATGGCTGTAATCGGTGATGACGGATTTATCGCCGAGCACTGCGCCGCCCGCGATTGTTACCGAACGACCGATGTGGCAACCGCGGCCTGCGACCATGCCATGAAGCGTTGCGCCTGAGCCTATTCGCGAGCCGCCGCGCACCACGCAGTTTTCGATTCGCGCGCGTTCTTCGATATAAGAGTTGCGGCCTATGACCGAATTGATTATCTGCGCGCCTGCCTTCACTGTGCACGATGGGTCAACAATCGAAGCTTGGTCAATTTCGGCCATCTCATCGAATTTCTCGCCGCGCTCCGCAGGCAAACGATCCAGTAAATTCACCTTGTCGGCAAGCACATCCATGTTCGCTTGAAGGTAGCTTGAAGCAGTGCCGATGTCGCGCCAGTAGCCGCGCCACGTGTAAGCATAAAAAGGCTCGCGGCGTTCCAGCAGTTGAGGGAAGACTCCGTACTCGAACATGAAAGGCTCGCCTTCGGGGATGTAATCGAGCACGCGCGGTTCGAGTATGTAGATGCCTGCGTTGATCGTATCGCAAGTAACTTCTTCGGGCTTCGGCTTTTCAAGGAATCGCTGCACATGGTCTTCGCTGTCTGTCTCGACCAGCCCGTAGGCAGTCGGATTCGCGACGGGCGTAAGCACTATGGTCGCCGCTGCGTTGCGCTGGCGGTGAAGCCGAATCACTTCGTTTATGTCAATGTCTGTGAGC
>DATEKX010000405.1:0-9808 GCA_035277165.1 Blastocatellia bacterium
ATTGGATAATTACCCCCGTGCCTTGCAATCCAAAAAATAAACTCAATAAATGCCGGAGGAACAATAATGGTAAAGATGACACGCAAAATAACTATAACGCTCGGGCTTCTTGCTGCGATGTGCGCGCTTGGCGGCGATGCGCTGGCGCAGGAAATATCGAGCAAAGACTCGCGCCCTTCAATTCGCGTCACAGGCGAGGCGACCGTCAAAGTCAGCCCCGACCAGGCGCAGATAGATATAGGCGTCGTCACGCAAGCTCAAAACGCGCAGGCCGCCGCCAGTCAGAACGCGCAGAAGCTCGACGCAACAATCGCTGCGCTTCGCAAAGCGCTCGGCTCAGGCGCAGATATTAAAACTATCAGCTACTCGGTAAGCCCGAACTATCGCTACCCGCGAGAAGGAGGCCAGCCGACCATCACAGGCTACACGGCTTCTAACATAGTTCAGGTGAAAATAAGTGATCTGACGAAGGTCGGCCCCGTCATTGACACGGCAACACAGACGGGCGCGAACACAATTCATGCGCTTCGCTTCACGCTCAAGGACGAGCAGGCTGCTCGCGCGCAGGCTCTGCGCGAAGCCGCGATGAAAGCCAGAGCGAAGGCCGAAGCTCTTGCATCGGCGCTCAATCTCAAAATTCAGCGCGTGTTACATGTTGAAGAAGGCGGGCAGGTTTCCGTGCCGCCAATGTATGCGCGAGCCGAGATGGCCATGTCTGCTAATGCTCAAACGCCTATCGAAGCGGGCACGATTGACGTTCAGGCAACGATTACGCTGACGGTTGAAGTATCGCAGTAAGTATTCACGGCCATTGAGTTGTCTGGGGTTGAAGGTCAATTCACCGCAGAGGCGCAGAGGACGCAGAGGGGGCGCAGAGATGATAGAGAGTTTTTCTCTGCGTAATCTCTGCGTCCTCTGCGCCTCTGCGGTAAAAATGCGCATTACGCAACACCTGCATCTAATGTTATAGATTAATCGAGGAGAGAAATATGCCCTGGGGTTTGCGTATGTTGTTGATGTTTGCGCTGGCGGGCGGACTGTTTCAACTCTACGTCGCGCGAAAGACTATCACGGCTCTTTCAACCGTTACAGGATGGCCGAAACGGCGTGTTCGATTAACCGCGATTGCCGTTGCGGTCTGGATTATCCTTTATCCCTTGTTGATGGTTGGCGGCTATTACTTTGGATTCGATCAAGTGCCTCAGGCGTTTCAGAGAGCCGACCTGATTCGCGATGCTCTTTTCACCTATCCTTTCTGGATAGGAGTGATCTTTGCGATTCAGGTATCGCTGTTGTTTTTGATTATGGACGTGGCAAGGCTGCTGCTTTTCCCGCTTTATAAAAAACATAAAGTCCAGTGGCTCAAAGTACAGTCTTTAATAGTGATAGCTCTCGCCGTCGTCGGCGTAGTTTATGTGGCCGCGCGCATCTATAGCGATACTTTCACTTTGCGAACAAGAGAGACCGAATTGCGAGTTAAAAACCTGCCCGCAGAACTCGATGGGTTTCGCATAGTGCAAATCGCAGATGTGCAGGCTGACGGCAGAACTAACGGCAGCAAGCTTCAGCGATATGTTGATCTGGTCAACCGATTAGAGGCTGACATTGTTTTGTTTGGCGGCGATTTAGTCACAGGCGGCACTGATTATATTGAGATAGGTGCGCAGGCCATGAGCAAAATGGAAGCGAAGTATGGAGTCTATGCCTGCCTGGGCGATCACGATTTCTTTTCCAACAGCGAAAAAGTCTCACGCAGTCTCAAAGAAAACAGCATCACGCTGCTCGATAACGCGGTAAATCTCGTTCCGGTCGGCTCGACTCATATCGCGCTCACAGGCATAACGAACACGTATAGAACTCGCCTGACAACCTCAACGCTTGAAGCCGTAGAGCGAGGGCGACCGCAAGGCCCGGTTAATATTTTGCTCACGCATCAACCTTCGGAGTGGCTCGTAGATTACGCAGCCGAGCATCACTATGATCTGTTTGTCGCAGGACACACGCACGGAGGGCAAATAGTCTTCCCGCTGCCGGGATTCCTGCTGACCGGCTCATCGTTCGAGACGCGATACGTCACGGGTTTTTATAAAGCGGGAGATATGCTCGTAAGCATCAACAACGGGCTGGGCCTGACGCTCGCGCCGATTCGTTATCAAGCTCCCGCCGAAGTCACTGTGATAACCTTGCGCCCCGCACAATGAGAGACATAGCGGCAGTTTGATTGTCAGAGTTGAAGTAGATGTTCAGGAGTCGCCGCACCGACGTTTGAAGGATTGGTTTAAGAATTGGAGCGGGTGACGGGGATCGAACCCGCAACTTGCAGCTTGGGAAGCTGCCACTCTACCATTGAGTTACACCCGCTCTAAGCAGCAACATACTACCACAAATAATTTTCTGCTAAAAGACAGCCTTTCGTCTGATTGTTTTTGCACGGAGCAATTCTTATCGAAAGCGCGCCTTTGCCATTGAAAACCTCTGGCCCAAACCAGCAGATGCGATCAATCTTGGGAACATAAACAAGTAATGCGTCTATCTCATCTGCAAAATAAGGATGATTCCTATCTTTTCGGATTTCCTTTCTCAGGCAGACTGTCACAGCGCCCGACGCATAGGCAGAGATTCCATTCCCGTACTTAATCTGCGCTCTGTACAAATTACTCCCAGTATCGAGAATGCAGTCGTATCGGGTTCCTTCTATCACGGGCTTGCTGCAAACTACTCCCAGCTCTAAGGCACGCATCTCAACTTTAAGCCTTGCAAGATCAGCTTTCCTCAATTGATCGCAGATCATGTTTAGCCTCCGGTATCTTTATTCTAATGTAAACCGGGAATAACGTACCTTATCACAAACAGGGCGGCGAATAAATAAATCAGCCAGTGGCATTCGCGTGCGCGGCCAGTCACCAGTTTCAAGAGCGCATACGAGATAAATCCGAAAGCCATGCCGTCAGTTATGCTGAACGTCAGCGGTATCAATACCACTGTCAGAAATGCCGGGAGCGCTTCCGTGAAATCATCCCAATCAACGTCACGTATGGCTCGAATCATCAGGCTCCCGACCACAATCAACGCAGGCGATGTAACAGGATAAAATACGAATGTGCGCGCCACCTGTTGCCCTTCGATCATAACGACCTCAGGCGCGGCATAGCCTCCGCTTATCGCCTGAACGAGCGGCGAAAAAAACAGCGTCACCAGAAACAAACCCGCTACTACAAGAGCCGCTATCCCTGTGCGCCCGCCTGCCGCTACGCCCGATGCGCTCTCGATGTAGCTCACCATCGTCGTGTTTCCCAAAAGCGAAGACCCGACCGTGCCTATTGCGTCAGCCAGCAGCGCGCGGCCTACTCGCGGCAGCTTTCCGTCTTTCATCAGCCCAGACTGCTTCGCTATGCCGATCAGTGAGCCTACTGTGTCAAACAAATCCAGAAAGAAAAAGATGAAGATGATCGCAAAGAGGTTCTGCTTGATAGCTCCTATAATATCAAGCTGAAAAGCCGTCGGAGCAATCGAAGGCGGAAGGCTGACAATCGCGCCGGGACTCGTCACAACACCGAGCGGGATGCCTGCGATGACTGCGACCAGTATCCCGATCAAGATCGCGCCTTTTACTTTTCGCGCCATCAAAATAATCGTCGTGACAAGTCCAAGCAGAGCGACTATCGCAGGCTTACTGCTCAAATGGCCGAGTGTGACGAATGTGTTCGGATCGAGGCGAACTATTCCGGCCCACTCAAGGCCTATCAACGTAATGAGCAAACCTATACCTGCGGCGATTGACGATTTGAGGGATTCCGGCACTGCCGAGACTAGGTGTTCGCGCAAACCGAATGATGAGGTCGCAACGAATATGATTCCTGAAACGAATACAGCGCCGAGCGCGATTTGCCACGGCACTTTCATTGTCAACACGACGACGTAAGCAAAAAAGAAGTTGTGCCCCATCGCAGGCGCAACCGCGACAGGATAGTTCGCAAGCAAAGCCATCAATATGGTCGAGAATGCTGTGATAATGCAGGTTGAAGTAAACACTGCTCCGGCATCCATCCCGGTTGCGCCCAAAACAACCGGCTGAACGAAGATGATGTAGGCCATCGTGGCAAAGGTAGTAAATCCGGCGAGCGCCTCAGTGCGCAGGCTTGTGCCGTTCTCTTCAAGCTTAAAGTAATCTTTGAGCATAAGCGAGGGTTGAAGAATATTCAGAGGTTAGAGGCTGGAAGTTGAAGATAGCGCAAGAGGATTAAACAACTTGCAGCCGCCGACCGCCTTAGCTTTCATCGCGCCGCTTGGTGACGTGCGGCTTGAGCCTGTCATAACTTTTGAGGACATCCTGCTTATGATTCGGGTTTGCATTATCGAGAATTACATGGCGTATCATAACAAGCAGCTTCTCGCGTTTGCCTGCAAATCTCCCGGTCAGCGGATTCTGGCCCGTGACATCGACCAGCCCTTCGCGCACCCACTGCCAGAACTGTCTTTGCGTGGTCCAGAATTCGTTATCGTTAGCGCAAACTATGCGTGCTGTCTTTTTTGCCTTTGCCATTGATCCCGATTTGATTAACAGCAGCCAGTCGCCTCTTGATTGACGGCAACTGGCTACTGGTTATTGATTACTTTCCCAATGCTTCTGCTATGCGTGAACCGATGTCGGCAGGGCTTTTGACTACGTGAATGCCCGCCGCGTCCATCGCTGCCATCTTCTCTGCGGCAGTTCCCTTCCCTCCGGCGATGATCGCGCCAGCGTGCCCCATACGGCGACCGGGCGGAGCCGTCTGCCCCGCGATAAAGCCAATGACGGGCTTCGTCATATGATCGCGCACGAACTCGGCGGCCTGCTCTTCAGCCGTTCCGCCAATCTCTCCGATCATCACAACAGCTTCGGTCTCAGAGTCGGCTTCAAACAGCTTCAGCGCGTCGAGAAAGTTTGTGCCGATCACAGGGTCGCCACCGATGCCTATAGCAGTTGTTTGCCCCAAACCCAGATTCGTGAGTTGATGCACGGCTTCATAAGTCAGCGTCCCGCTGCGCGAGACGACACCGACGCTGCCTTCTTTGTGAATGTGGCCCGGCATGATGCCGATCTTGCATTTGCCCGGTGAAATGATGCCGGGACAGTTCGGCCCTATCAACCTGGTGGAACGGTCGCGCAGGTAACCGAACGCGCGAACCATATCGAGCGCGGGTATGCCTTCGGTAATGCAGACGGCGAGCGGTAATCCCGCATCCGCTGCTTCCATGATTGCATCGGCGGCAAACGGCGGCGGCACATAAATCACGCTCGCATTCGCGCCGGTCTTTTCGACCGCCTCGGCCAAAGTATCGAACACGGGCACGCCTTCGTGCTCGGTTCCGCCTTTTCCGGGCGTAACACCTGCGACGATCTTTGTGCCGTAGGCGATCATCTGTTGTGTGTGAAACGAGCCTTCCTTGCCCGTTATCCCCTGCACCACCACGCGAGTATTTCCATCAACGAGTATGCTCAAAATTATCTCCCGGATTGAAACTCTTTCAAAAATAATAGTCTAGCGAGTCCGGCGAGTCAAAGACCTGATTTCTCGACTCGGCAGACTCTTACACATACGAGCCGCCTGTGACCAGAAGGACGTGGCCGGTCACATAATCGGCAAGCGGCGAGGCGAGAAACAACACAGGCCCCGCAGCTTCGTCGGGCGAGCCGGGACGACCGAGCGGGATGAAGTTCTTTGCCATCTGCCGCATCGCTTCCGGGATACCAAGCTCTACCTCTTTACCTTCAACCTGAATCTTTTCCTGCTTCTCTTTCGCCTGAGTCAATCGAGTCTCGATGAATCCATAAGCAACGGCGTTGACATTGATGTTGAACCGGCCCCACTCTTTTGCCATCGTTTTAGTCACTCCGACAATGCCCATCTTCCCTGCTGAATAATTTACCTGCCCTGCGTTGCCTGCCACTCCCGATGTCGAAGAGACATTGATGATCTTACGTTGAACTCGGCGGCCTTCCGCAATCTCCTGCTTGGCGACTTCGCGCATATAAGGCGTAGCGGCGCGAATGATTCTGAATGGCGCTGTCAGATGAACATCAATCATCGCGTACCACTGGTCATCAGTCATATTCTGTATAACGCCGTCCCAGGTGTAGCCCGCATTGTTGACGATTATGTCAATGCCGCCAAAGTTTTCGGCTGCCGTCTTCACCAGCCTGTCTGGAAACTCCGGGTCTGTGACGCTGCCTGCGCACACGACAGCGCGGCCACCCGCTTCGCTTATTTCTTTAGCCGTAGCTTCGGCCACATCACTGTCAATGTCATTGATGACGACTGATGCGCCGTGTTCGGCTAACAATCGGGCAATGCTTTTGCCGATGCCTCGCCCCGAGCCTGTGATGATTGCCGACTTGTCTGGAAGAAGCCTGTAATCTGCCATTTGAAATTCCTCTCGATTGCAATAAGATTGCGCCTACGCGTGCGACGCCAAGCACGTGATAATACACAATTCCAATGCAAACGCGCCATTGAACATCCAATTGATTCGATTTCGGAATTGATCTGATGAGGCGGATTTCTGCGATTACACGGCTGTCGCAAGTCCGGGCGAGTCGGTTATCTCCCAGGCGGAATCATCACGCAGCACGCGCGACACTAGCGCCGTGTGAATGCCGTGGCCTGAGCGTTCGGCTTCGACGTGGCCGAGCACGGGCATGCCGAACAACGCGAGATCGCCGATGATGTCGAGTATCTTGTGACGAACGAACTCGTCGGCAAATCGCAACCCTTCGCGATTCATGATGCCGCCTTCGCTAGTCAGGACAATCGCGTTTTCAAGAGAGCCTCCGCGAATCAATCCCGAATTGCGCAGCGCTTCAAACTCGCTTGTGAAGCCATAGGTTCGAGCCGAAGCTATCTGCCGAGCGAATTGCCCATCAACAATCTCGACCTCGCGGCGCTGAGTGCCTATCATCGGATGCGCGTACTCGACGAGGCACGAAATTAAAAAGCGTGTAGCAGGGCTGATGCTCATGCGCCGGTTGCCGTCAGTGACTTCGATTCGCTTGAGCACGCGAAGGTATTGGCGCGGCGCTTCAAGGCGGGCGATGCCTGCCTGCTCGATCATTTCGATGAACGGTTCTGCGCTGCCGTCCAGAATCGGAACTTCCAGCGAGTCAATCTCGATCATGCAGTTGTCAACATGGCTGCCCGCAAGCGCCGAAAGCAGGTGCTCGACTGTGGCGATCATCACGCCCTGCCGCATAAGCGTTGTCGCATAGCTGACACGCGCAACGTACTGCGGCGCGGCTTGAATCTCGAAGTTGTTCAGGTCAGTCCGGCGAAAAACATATCCGCTGTAAGCGGGCGCGGGATGAAGCGTGATGCGCGAAGGCTCGCCCGTGTGCAGGCCGTGACCGCTCGTCGAGATTGCTCTTGCGAGCGTCGTTTGTCGGTTCAAATGACAGTCCCCTCTTCCCTTGTTATAACCACAATTGATCATGCTTAGGGCAATGGCCGTGCCAGCAAGTCAAGTCTGAAAAAAGCGCAAATACGCTTAAAAAACGACGGTTTGCCCGACGGCTTCCGTCGCAACTGTTGCTTGTCTGCAACACGTGTGTTGTGTGCCGTCACATGGTTTTTTCTGATTTGCCGGGCTAGAATAAGGCTCCTGAGTTCAAATTATCAAGCGAGGTTCCTGAATGAAAGCGACCGAGAACATCCCTCTGGGGGCAACGGCGACTCAGACTATCGAGGTCACAAAAAATATGACCGTCGCGCATTTTGTAGAAAGCATGCCAGCAGTATATGGCACTCCAATTATGATCTATCACATGGAGGAGGTGGCTGGCTCTATGATCCAGCAGTACTTGCCGGAAGGATGGGTTTCAGTAGGCGTGGTAGTCAACGTCAAACACCTCGCGGCCACGCCCGTCGGCGCGCAAGTAACAGCCAGAGCCGAAGTGATCGCGGTTGACGATAACACAATCACATTCGCAGTCGAATCGCACGATGGCTTTGAAAAGATCGGCGAAGGCACACACGTTCGCGCTCCTGTTCAGATGGAGCGATTCATGAAAAAAGTGAATGCTAAAACCGGCAAGCAGTGAGCAGTGCTTGCGCGAGTGTCGGCAGCTTGTTACTTTGAAAGCGAGCGGAGGCGCAGGGGGCCTGGTGGTTCTCGCGGGCTTCAAACCCGTTGCGGGTTGTCGAGAGGCGGCCTGGGTGGGTTCGATTCCCACACGCCTCCGCCATCAATACCCTTGATAGTTATAACCGGGATCAATTTCATATGCGACGACCAACAGCAAGGAAACAACATTAGCCGCCACCCCAATCCAAAACCTTGACCATCGTGTACGACGTATAGGAACGCTGTAGACTCCTTCCATCGGCTTTGTATTCAAGTCGCTCCTAATTTCTTCAACTTCTGGCAGCGAATTGCTAATCAACGCCATAGTCAGCAAACAGAACCGAAATAGAAATCTCCAGCCCGCTCGCCAGTGAGGGTTAAATTGTCACTTATTTCCTGTAGACACATAGATACATATCGGCTGAAATATTCGCATCACGCGCAAGGGCACACTAAAGGTTAAATAGGGTTCGGCTCGCCATCAGGAAACGGCGGGGTGAGTTTGGTATATCTCAGGAAAAGCTCGCAGAGCGGGCCGGGTTGCACCGCACGTATGTTGCCGACATTGAGCGGGGCATCAGGAACGTCTCGATTGAGAATGTGGAGAAGCTTATGAAACGAGATGATGAAAGAGAGATAATATGCTTTCGGTTCGGAGTGCCAAAGAATACTCCGGCTGTCCCCATACCATTTAACGGCGAGGTTTCCGACGCCCTACAGATCATCTCTCAGCTAGGCGAGGCCGCGATGCTGGCCTTCCTGTTGAAAATGGTTCTAAGAGACCGTATCACGGATGATGAGGTTCAACTGATCTGTGATACCTACTATCACGATTAATTCAAATTAGGACGCTGCCGAATTTTCCGAAAACTTCCAGGAGTCTCAGGAAGCCTGTATAATATCATTCGTAAAAGCGATTCACTGGCGCGAGCAAGCAGGGCTGTTGCAAAGTAAAAGTAGGGGCAGGGCTTGTCCCTGCCCGGATGGTCGTAAGACCATGACAGTCATCGCCTGTCGGCGATTCGGGCAGGGACAAGCCCTGCCCCTACCTTGCCTGTCAACCGACTTTGTTACAGCCGTGCGCGAGCAGGGCCAGATGCGCTTTGTGAAAAATACATATACAGGAGCGGAATGACATGAGTAAAACCCTTATCGCCTGCGTTCAGATGGACGTTGAGATAGGCAACATCGCAGCCAATCGCGACCGTATAGTCGAGCGCATTCGTCAATCATCCGAGCGCGGAGCGCAACTCATTATTTTTCCTGAGTGCGCGCTGACCGGTTACTGCTTTGAATCGTTTGAAGAGACCGTGCAGTTTGCCGAAACCATTGACGGTCATTCTTCAGAAATCATCGCAAAAGTTTGTCGAGAGACAGGCGCGTATGCAGTCGTTGGCTTCATCGAAAAAGATGGGCGGTCGTTCTACAACGCAGCGATGCTTGTTGGCCCGGATGGCGTTATCGGAAGTTATCGCAAGGTGCACATGCCTTTTATTGGTGCTGACAGATTTCTAACACCGGGCGACAAGCCGTTTGCAATATTCGAACTTCCATTCGGCAAAATCGGCATCAACATCTGCTACGATGCGAGCTTTCCCGAATCAGCACGCACTCTGAAACTGATGGGCGCAGAGTTAATACTGCTTCCGACCAACTGGCCCGGCGGAGCATGGCGCACGGCTGAATTCATCGTCAACACCAGAGCGTGTGA
>DATEKX010000406.1:0-4299 GCA_035277165.1 Blastocatellia bacterium
TGTTCGGAGGAATGAATGGAGACTCTGTTGAAAGACCTGCGCTATGGCGTGAGGATGCTTTTAAAGCGGCCAGCCTTTACGGCAATAGCTGTGGTGACTTTGGCTCTGGGCATCGGCGCTAACACTGCCATCTTCAGCGTCATCAATTCAATCCTCCTTCGTCCCCTTCCTTACAAGAACCCTGAGCGCATTATGCGAGTCGGTGAACATCACGGAGGCTTGCAAAGCACGAACATCACTTATGCAAGTTTTTTGGATTTGCTGACCAGCAGCAAATCACTTGAAGCTGTTTCCGCTTATCGAAACTGGAACTACAACCTCACGGATGCCGGAGAGCCAGAGCAAGCTCAAGGCGCGCTAGTCTCTGGCAATTTCTTCTCGGCGCTTGGGGTCGCGCCAGCGCTTGGTCGCTCGTTGCTTGCGGAAGACGATCAGCCCGGCAGCAATAATGTGGTGGTCATCAGTCACGGTCTATGGCAGCGACGATTCGCGGCTGATGCGAACGTTATCGGGAAGATCATCAAAGTCAATAATGCCAGTTATACAATCATCGCAGTCATGCCGCGCAGCTTTGACTTCCCCAACCGATCTGAATTGTGGACGCCGCTCGTAGCAAACGGCAGCTTGAGAACGAACCGCAGGGCGCACCTGCTGACAGTCATCGCGCGGTTGAAGCAGGACACGACAATCGAGCAAGCGCAATCAGAACTGGCTGCAATCAGCGGGCAAATTCAAGAGCAGAATTCCGGCGCTGATCCTGACTTCATTTTCAGCGCCGCAAGCCTGCACGAGCAGCTTGTCGCGCCTGTTCGGCCTGCGCTCTTAGTCATGTTCGGCGCTGTAGGGCTTGTGCTTCTGATCGCCTGCATGAACGTAGCAAACCTGCTGCTTGCGCGAGCCTCTACGCGCGAAAAAGAGATGGCTATCCGCGCGGCGCTCGGAGCCGGACATATCCGGTTGATTCGCCAGTTGATGACTGAAAGCCTGATGCTTGCGCTGATGGGCGGACTGTTAGGCGCGCTATTGGCTCGCTGGTCGGTCGGCCTGATTATCGCTTTCAGTCCGAGCAACATTCCACGACTTGACGAGGTGAACATTGACGGGCGAGTTTTGGCCTTCACTCTTCTCGCTTCCCTTTTCACAGGGCTATTGTTCGGACTTGTGCCCGCGCTACAGAGTTCCAAAGTTGATCTGAACGAATCGCTCAAGGAAGGCGGTCGAAGTTCGTTAAGCGCAGGACGCCATCGGCTGCGCAGCGCGCTGGTTATTTCTGAAATCGCGCTCGCGCTTGTGCTGCTCGTAGGCGCGGGGCTGCTTATTAACAGCTTCAAGCGATTGCTCGATACAAATCCGGGATTCAACTCGAAGAACCTGCTGACTATGCAGTTGTTCCTGTCTCCGTCAAGATACACAGAGCGCGATCAAAGGACTTCTGCTTTTCTACAACAGGCGCTTGAGCGAATCAGGACTGTTCCCGGCATCCAGTACGCCGGTCTCGTCAACACGCTTCCAATCACAGGCGGCCCTTCTACAAGTTTCGAGATCGCGGGGCGACCTGCGTTTGAAATCGACGCTCAGCCTTCTGCGGACATTCGCATTGTTGACCCCGACTACTTTCGCGCGATGGAGATACCCCTGATCAAAGGGCGATGGTTCACCGAGCGCGATTCGGCCACGTCAACAAAAGTGATGGTGATAAACGAAACGATGGCTCGGCGCTTCTTTCCTGACGAAGACCCGATGGGCAAACAAGTAACGATGAAAGATTGGGGCGATCCATTGACAGGAGAGATCGTTGGCGTAGTCAAAGACGTAAAGGCTGGCGGTTTGGATTCTGATGATGACCCGATGATCTACTGGCCTTACACGCAGTTCCCCGGCATCTTCAATAGGGTTGTCATGCGGACGGCTTCTGATCCATCAAGCATGATAGCCGCGATCAAAAATCAGGTCTGGTCTGTTGACAGCGAACAGCCTATTGCCGACATCAAAACTATGGAGCAAGTGCTGTCCACATCCGTAGCGCAGAGGCGATTCAACATGGCGCTGATAGGCAGCTTTGCATTTATCGCGCTGGCGCTGGCGGCAGTAGGGATCTACGGCATCGTCTCTTACACCGTCGCCGAACGGACGCGCGAGATCGGCATTCGCATGGCGCTTGGCGCTGAGCGCCGCGACATCATCAAGCTGGTCATGAAACAGGCCGTGAGCCTGACGCTGATGGGTTTAATCATCGGCCTTGCTGGCGCTTTTGCGATCAGTCGAGCGCTGTCGAGTTTGCTGTTCAAAGTGAGCGCGACTGACCCAGCAACATTCGCGATCATTTCAGTGATACTGGCAGGAGTGGCTCTGGGAGCCAGTTTCGTGCCTGCTCGTCGCGCTACGAAAGTTGATCCGATGGTTGCGCTTCGTTATGAATAGCCAATTAAGAATTAAGAATTAAGAATTAAAAATTAAGGCATGAGGAATAATTCTTAATTCTTAATTCTTAATTCTTAATTGATTTCGGAGGACTTATGGAGAAATTGCTGAAAGACATTCGCTATGGGTTTCGGATGCTGATCAAAAGCCCTGCCCTAACGATTGTTGCTGTTGTTTCGCTCGCGCTCGGCATCGGAGCAAACACCGCAATATTCACGCTCGTTGACAGGCTTTTGCTGAGAACTCTCCCTGTCGAACAGCCCGAACAACTCGTCACCTTCGCAAATTATGGAGGCGAGAACACGAGCATCTCCTATCCGCTTTATGTGGATTACAGAGATCGCAACGAAGTCCTTTCAGGCATTCTCGCTTATTCTCAGGCGGCTTTCAGCATGAGCAATGCGGGACAGAGTGAACGACTCATCGGCAACATCGTAACGGGAAATTACTTCTCTGTGCTCGGAGTAAGTCCGGCGCGCGGACGATTCTTTCTGCCCGATGAAGACGCGACGCCGGGCGCAAGCCCCGTGGCAGTCTTGAGCTACGGATTGTGGAAGCGCCGGTTCAACGCTGACCCGGCGGTGATTGATAAAACGATCAGCTTGAACGGAGTTCCCTTTACCATCATCGGCGTTGCGCCAGCAGAGTTCACAGGCGTAGTGCGCGGGTCGTCGCCTGAAATCTATGTGCCGATGATGATGCAGGCTCAAGCGATGCCTGCGTGGGGAGACGCGCTGACGGCTCGCACTATGTCGTGGCTTGAAGTGATCGGGCGTCTGAAACCCGGCGTCACCCGCGAACAAGCGCAGGCCGCGCTTGCAATCACATCAGATCAAATCATGCAGGTCACGCCGATCAACGTCAGCAACGAAATAGTTTTAGGCGACGGCAGCAAAGGCCAGGATTATCTGGTAAAGGATGTATCGCGCCCGCTCGTGTGGCTGATGCTGATCGTCGCTTTCGTTTTGCTGATAGCCTGCGCGAACGTAGCAAACCTGCTGCTTGCTCGCGCAACCGCGCGGCGCAAAGAGATTGCCATTCGCCTTGCAGTCGGCGCGGGTCGCGCTCGACTCATACGCCAGTTGCTCACTGAAAGCGTTTTGCTTTCTTTAACGGGCGGCGTGCTGGGGCTGATAGTAGCGCGATGGCTTACGGATCTTTTGATCTCATTCCAGCCGCCCGGCACATTCACTCTTGACGGCAGCCTCGATAAGCGCGTGCTTCTGTTTTCGTTCGCGTTGTCGTTACTGACAGGAATCATCTTCGGCCTTGCCCCCGCATTTCAAGCGTCGAAGCCCGACCTTGTCTCTGCGCTCAAAAACGAATCAGCAACAGCAGGCTTTCACTCTCGCCGCTTGAGCTTGCGAAACCTGCTTGTAGTTGGGCAGGTAGCGCTGTCGCTTATGGTGCTGGTCAGTGCAGGGCTTTGCGTGCGTAGCTTGCAGAAGTTAGTAGCGATTGATGCGGGATTCGAGCCTGCGAAAGTTCTGGTCATGTCGCTCGACCTCGCATTGAACGGTTACAGAGAATCGCAGGGGCAGCAGTTCTATTCCGATATGGTCGAGCGCGTTTCAACACTGCCGGGCGTTGAATCCGTCAGCCTTGCCGCGATGGTTCCGCTCAGCGGCGGCGGCATGCGTAGCTCTGTCAGGGTTCCGGGATACGACCCGCCGCCCGGCACTCCGACGCTGAACTTCAATCTGAACATGATCGCGTCGAATTATTTTCAGACTATGGGAATACCTCTGATGGCAGGACGAGATTTCGGCCCGCAAGACAAAGACGGCGCGCCAAAAGTTGTGATCATCAACGAAACAGTGGCTCGGCGTTTCTGGCCTGACGCCAGTCCTGTCGGCAAACATCTTGATTTCGGCGGCG
>DATEKX010000407.1:0-9212 GCA_035277165.1 Blastocatellia bacterium
TTTAATTTTCTCATTTAGAGGTTTCAATCTTAAAAAAATCAATGCCTGCGGCCTGCTCAGGAGTGTCAACAGTCGCGACGGTCTTGAACGTTTCCAGATCAATAATCTCGACTGTGCCGGGTTCAGCGCCGATTCCTTCAATAGAAATGAATGCGTATCGATTGTCAGGCGATACGACGGCTCCGTGAATGACCTTTCTTTTTGTCGGCACTCGCGCAAGCTCGCGCCCTGATTTCATATCAATGATCGAAACGGACTGATCGCGCTTATTCGTAGCGATCAACCGCCCGTCCTTAGTCGCGGCCAGATTGTAAACTCCCGGTCGCGCAGGAATGCGTCGCAGCACTTTCCACGATGCTGAGTCCACCTCGACTATTTCGTCCGATTTATTGCACGCGACATAGACCTTTGAGCCGTCGGCAGAAGGCTGTGCCCAAGTCGGCGAGCAGGAAATGTCTCCGGGCTTTGGCGGCTCAAGCCCGTGACCTCCAGCGTCGTGCGATGCGTGCTGGGCCATCTGATGAGATGTAGGTGAGCCGGTCATGCCCATCTCTTTGCTTTTCGTAAGCAGGAAGTGGCGCGAAACGGCCAAAGTGTTCGTGTCCAGTTCGACCAGCATATCATCCATCATGCAGGCCGAGTATTGCTTCAATCCATTCACTGTGAGCCGCGAGCCGTGCGGCATCGTACAGGTCGGCACTCGTTTGACTTCAATCATTCGCTCGGTCGCTACAACAGAGACGGATGAAGGGATCATATCGCCATGCAGGTTGAAGTTGACAACGTAGAGCAGCCCGCCGTCAGGCGAGATGTCCATTGTCGCAGGAAACATTCCAAGCCTGACCTGGCCTACGACTTCGTTAGTCTCAGTCGAGTATTTCCACACTGACCCGAAAGGTCTGCCGTGACTGAGCGAAACGTAATAGAATTTTTTATCAGGAGAAACAACAACGCCGTGCGGGCCGTCAATATCGCTTGGCATCTCGCCCGTTGCAATCTCGCGTTCGATCCGCGCGCCTTTCGGGCCAAAGCGAATCAAGGCGATCTTATCCGCCGACTCGCACACGACGTAGACGAGATAATCACGCTCAGGCGGACGCGCAGCCGCTACAGTCGAAGTCAGGCTGATGAGCGCGATTAGTATTAATGAAAGAAAGACACGGAGGCGAATATCAATCCGAGTAGTCATAAAACAACATTAGCTCAAGATGGCAATCTGTCAAAACTGATGAATGGAACGATTGATATTCGGCTTTTGCATTCTACGATTCGACATAACGCGAGAGCGCATCAGTCCACTTGTTCTGCGCTTTCAAAATCAACTCGATCACTTCGCGCACTGCGCCGCGACCTCCTGCGCGCGCAGTTACCAGATGCGAAAACTGCTTTGATTCTTCGACCGCGTCGGCGACCGAAACGGCAAGCCCTACACGTTTGAGCAAGGGGATATCAATAACATCATCCCCGATATAGCAGACTTGTTCATCGCTCAGTGCTTCTTCGTCGAGCATCTTTTCGTAGACTTCGGTTTTCACCCAGGCCATCTCGTGCAGGTGCGCGATACCAAGCTCTTTCGCGCGCGCGCGCACGACCGAAGACGCGCGCCCTGAAATTATCCCGACCTTTATTCCCGCGTGTTGCAGCATCACTATCGCGTGGCCGTCTTTTACATCGAAACTTTTCGTTTCGTCGCCGTCAGGCAGCATGAAGATGCGTCCATCAGTCAGCACGCCGTCGCAATCCAGGATCAATAATTTGATCTTGCTTGCGCGCGCGGTTATTTCGTCGCTCAATTCAGGCACTCTGGCTCCTTTAAAAGAAATAATCTTTCAGTTGATCGAATCGTTCGATCACCACATCGGGGTTGGTTACGCTCAGTTGCTCTCGGTTGCGGAAGCCGAAAGTCACTGCGCAAGTTCGAGCGCCCGCCCCTCGCCCCGCGTTCAC
The DNA here is from genome assembly GCA_035277165.1 of Blastocatellia bacterium. Taxonomy (GTDB): domain Bacteria; phylum Acidobacteriota; class Blastocatellia; order UBA7656; family UBA7656; genus DATEKX01. The sequence continues at coordinate 1,948 of DATEKX010000407.1, forward strand.
ATCGTTTTCGCTGTCGCCTATCATCACAGCGTCGGCAGCCGTGCCGCCCAACAGCTTTATCGCTTCGATGACCGGTTCCGGGTCAGGTTTGCGAAAAGGCAAGGTATCGCCGCCGACTATTGCGTCGAAACTCTGTGCGATGCCGAAATGATCGAGAATGATCTTTGTGAACCGGACTTCTTTGCTGGTGACGACCGCTTTGCGTTTGCTCTTAAAGAATTCGAGCGTCTCTTCAACGCCGGGATATAGCCGAGTCGTCTTGAACATTTGATCCTGATAGTAGCTATGCATCAGCGCAATGCCTTTGGCATGAAGCTCTTCATCAGGCGGTTTGTGATCGGGCTCAGTCGCCGTCAGCGAGCGATAGGTCAGCACGCGAACGCCGTCGCCGACAAAGCTGCCGATGGTGTCTTCGCTGAGAGCCGGACGCCCAACTTCGGCAAGCATAAGATTGATAGACGCCGCCAAATCCGATTTCGAGTCAATCAGCGTCCCGTCCAAATCAAATAGCATCAGTTCGACATTTATCATTGGATCAATGAATCACTCCTCTTCCTCTTTCAGCTTTGCCAACACCGCAAAGTCTTCAAGCGTGGTTGTGTCGCCGCGCACTTCGCCGCTCGTGGCAAGCTCTCTTAGAAGTCTGCGCATGATCTTTCCGCTGCGAGTCTTTGGAAGCGCGTCAGAGAAACGTATGTCATCGGGTTTTGCGAGCGCGCCTATCTCGTGCGCGACCCACTGCCTGAGTTCCTGCTTCAATTCTTCGCTCGGTTCATTGCCCGACTCCAGCGTCACAAAAGCGGCGATTGCTTCTCCTTTTATTTCATCGGGCCGACCCACTACCGCAGCCTCGGCCACCTTGGAATGGGCCACCAGAGCCGATTCCACCTCCATCGTGCTCAAACGATGGCCCGATACATTCAGCACGTCATCAACTCGCCCCATGATCCAGAAATACCCGTCTTCATCTTTTCGCGCCCCGTCGCCTGCAAAGTAAACGCCCGGTATCTCTGTCCAGTACTGCTTCACGTAACGGTCGGGATCGTTGTAGATCGTTCGCAGCATCGAAGGCCACGGACGTTTGATTACCAGATACCCGCCCGACCCCGGCGGCACAGGCTCGCCATCGCGAGTCACTACGTCAACGATCACACCGGGGAATGGTCGAGTCGCTGAACCGGGCTTGGTCGGTATTGCGCCGGGCAATGGCGAAATCATTATCGCGCCCGTTTCTGTTTGCCACCACGTATCTACAATCGGGCATCGCTCGCGGCCAATCACTTCGCGATACCACATCCATGCCTCGGGGTTTATAGGCTCGCCCACCGTGCCGAGCAGGCGAAGACTCTTCATCTCGTAGCGGCGCGGGTACTGCTCGCCCCACTTCATAAACGCGCGGATGGCCGTCGGCGCGGTGTAGAAGATGTTGACCTTGTGCCGCTCGATGATCTGCCAGAAGCGATCAGGCGCGGGATAATTCGGCGCGCCTTCGTACATCACAACCGTCGCCCCGTTTTGAAGCGGGCCATACACGATGTAGCTGTGACCAGTCACCCACCCGATGTCTGCCGTGCACCAGTAGATGTCATCTTCTTTCAAATCGAAGACCCACTTCGCCGTGATGTACGTGCCTACCGAATAACCGCCCGTCGTGTGGACTACTCCTTTAGGTTTGCCTGTGCTGCCCGAAGTGTAGAGTATGTAGAGCGGATGTTCCGCATCGAGCGGCTCGGCTTCGCATTTGTCGGAAGCCTCGGCCATAACGTCATGCCACCAGTGATCGCGCCCCGCTTGCATATGGATTTCAGAACCAGTTCGTTTATAAACGATCACGTTTTTGATCGTAGGGCAATCAGCCAGCGCTTCGTCAATAGTGGCTTTGAGCGGAACCTCTGCGCCGCGACGATAAGAGCCGTCCTGCGTGATAACCGCTACTGACTGAGCGTCGTTGATGCGATCAACGAGCGCGTTTGCGGAAAAGCCGCCGAAGACTACCGAATGAGTCGCGCCTATGCGAGCGCACGCCAGCAAGGCGATTGGAAGCTCAGGCGTCATGCCCATGTAGATCGCAACCGTATCGCCTTTCTTGATGCCGAGCGATTTGAGCGCGTTGGCGAATTTCGAGACTTCTATCAGCAGTTGATTGTAAGTGAACGTCCGCACCTCGCCCGGTTCGCCTTCCCAGATCAAAGCGGCTTTGTTTTTGCGCCATGTAGCCGTGTGACGATCAAGACAGTTATAGGAAATATTGATCTGGCCACCGACGAACCACTTTGCCCAGGGCGCATCCCATTCGAGCACATGATCCCATGTGCGGAACCAGTGAAGCTCGCCCGCTATTCGGCTCCAGAATTTTTCCGGGTCGGCTTCGGCCTCGCGATAGATGCGTTCGTATTGTTCGAGGCTCTTAATGTGCGCCTGCTGGCTGAGCTCTTCTGAAGGTTGAAAGACGCGGCTTTCTTTCAGAATTGAATCAATGCTCGATTGCGACATCCCCTCTGACCTCCATCTCGATTAACATACATGGGAAGATGAAAACTATCACAACGGCGCGGGATGACTCAATCGATGGCTGTTACGCTTGATGGTTTCGAGTAGTCACCGCAGGAACCGGGAAGCTATAATCGTCGTACTCATTAACGGCAAAAGGAGCTTCGAAATGTTCTGTCCACAATGTGGTACTACTCAGGGCGATGATTTGAAATTCTGCAAATCCTGTGGCGCGAATCTATCTGCTGTGCGGCAGGCAGTGACCACACACGAGACCCCGGAGAAATCCTACTGGGGCAAGGCATGGGGGACGAACTGGCTACATTTCCAGGAGGAACTGGAGAAGCTCAAACAAATACGTGAGCTTAACCGCAGCCCCGAAGAAAAAAGGTATAATGAGATTAAAGCCGGTGTGATAACGAGTTGCGTGGGCCTTGGATTGATGATTTTTCTTTACGTCTTTATGCAGGGCATCATCATGAGCGGCAAGGTTCCGTCTGACACCGCACAAATCCTCAGTCACGTCTGGATTGCCGGAGTGATCCCGCTTTTCGTCGGAGCCGGGCTGCTGATTAACGGTGTGTTCGTCAGCCAGAAACTGGTTGAACTCAAGAAACAAAAAGTGCAAGAAAAAGATACCGCAAGGAGGCTTGCGCCGGTCACCGACAGCAATGATGAACTATTACCTTCTGCCGATTGGTATGAGTCAGACTCGCCGAAGCCGAGCGTGACCGAGCACACTACCAGGCAACTGGAGAATTCCAAGCAGATCAAATAAGTTAAAGCAGATTCCGATACACACGATTGGAATTTAATCTAAAACCCATCCCTCATCACGACGAAGCCCGCCCAGAAAAACTGATGTTGATACTGCTTGCTCCGCAGCAACTTCAATGCAGGTAACATTGTCGAGCGGATGCGTGTGAAAAAGCGTTGTGTCACCTAAGGGCATCGATGCGTCTATGACCCGGACATATTCATTCTCGAACTTCACGTGGTGTCGCGGCTCGTTCAAAACCATCACAGCGGTCTGCAAAGGCAGCGATAACACAGCAGCGCATGACAACAGATAAGAGATAAGCAGTTTTATTGTACGGGCTATCACTTTATGGCTCCGAATGCGGCAAAGCAACTGTTCTTGTGTAACACCTCGACCTCGCGGAAACCGACTTCGCGCAACAGGTCTAACTGAAACGGCAAAGGTCGCGGCGTATCTTCCTGCTCGATGTAAGCGAATACCTGATCGCGATACTCTGATCCCTTTAGCTCGGTCAAATACTCTCCGTACCGCTCCCACATTACCGCGTGTACTGCGGGATTCGGATGCGCGATGAGATCGGAAATCCACATCGAGCCTCCCGGTTTGAGCGCCGCGTGACACTTGCTGAAAACGCTTAACCATTCACCGTCTTCGCGAAGATGATGAAACACAGCAGCAGCCACGATGATGTCGAATCGCGACTCGCCTAGTCCTAAGTCTCGAATATCGGCCTGCGCCGTTGTGACCTCGCCGTTCGTGACAGCGCGCACGCGCTCGACTGCGCGGTCAAGCATGGGCTTGCTCAGATCAACGAGCGTGACGTTGAGGTTCGGCGCATACTGCAATAACTTCAGCGTGTAATTGCCTGCGCCGCAACCTATGTCGAGCAGGTGCGTTGCAAACGGAGTTGCTGCCGTCGCCACTCGTGCGATTAACTCCAATGCGATTTTCGCGTCTATCGCTGCGGATTGCCCTGTCTCAAGATTCGAGAATCGTTCAACATCACGATCAAAGCGCGCTCGGATTTGTTCGACGGTTGATTTGATCATACGATGAGGCGGCTGTCAGGGAGATCAAAAGAAATGAGAACCACGAAAAGAAGATCGTAGTAGAGGCGTAGCTTCGGTTAGATGAGGCTGCGCCTCTACTATCAACTGAACTACAACAACCCATCAATCGGCGCGTATTCTAACCCTTGATCGTCGGCGACCGCTTTATAAACCATCTTGCCCTTATATGTGTTCACGCCGTTCTTCAGGTGCTGGTTGCGTTTGAACGCTTCGACTGCGCCATGTTTAGCCAGTTTTAAAGCGAAAGGCAATGTTACGTTGGTGAGCGCGAAAGTTGATGTGCGAGGCACTGCGCCCGGCATGTTGGTCACGCCGTAATGCAAAACGTTTTCGACGTAATAAGTCGGCTGGCTGTGCGTGGTCGGCTTTGTAGTCTCTATGCATCCGCCTTGATCCACGGCTACGTCAACGATGACAGCGCCGCGCGGCATATATCGCAGCATATCGCGCGTGACCAGCTTGGGCGCGGCTGCGCCCGGCACCAGCACTGCTCCAACAACCAGATCGGACGTGGCGACCGATTCAGCAATCGTGTAAGGGTTCGACGCGAGCGTGCGGATGCGGCTGCCGAAGATGTCGTCAAGATAACGCAATCGCTCAAGGTCGCGATCAATGATGATGACTGCCGCGCCCAGCCCTACGGCCATCTTGCAGGCGTTCGTTCCCACAACTCCGCCGCCGATAATCGTCACGCGCCCCGGCAATACGCCCGGCACTCCGCCAAGCAGCACGCCGCGCCCGCCGTTGATCTTCTCAAGGTAAGTCGCGCCGACTTGTATAGCCATTCGTCCTGCGACTTCGCTCATCGGCGTCAGCAGCGGCAGGTGCCCAAAGTCATTTGTGATCGTTTCATAAGCGACTCCGATCACGCCGCTGTCAATCATCGCTTTTGTCAATTCCCGTGCCGGAGCCAGATGCAGGTAAGTGAACAGTATCAAGTTCTCGCGCAGGAATCCGTACTCTGATGCTATCGGCTCTTTGACCTTAACGATCATTTCTGCGCGTGCCCAAACCTCTTCGGCTGTATCTACAAGCCCGCCGCCAGCAGCCACGTACTCTTCATCCGTGATGCCAGAGCCTTCGCCCGCGCTCCTTTGGACAAGGACTGTGTGGCCTGCGATTGTTAGCGCCTTCACGCCCGCAGGCACGATTCCCACGCGATACTCGTTATCTTTAACCTCTTTCGGCAGTCCGACGATCATAATTCTCCTTTATGGCCGACCTCCGACCACGGTTTTAACCTATCCCACTTTCAATAGTGTCAATCTGCGCGCGTTGCAGCTTGCCCGAATAGTCAACGTAGACGGCTTTCCATTCGGAAAAAATATCGAGCACCTGCGTGCCGCCTTCTCGATGCCCGTTGCCCGTCGCCTTCGTGCCGCCGAACGGCAGATGCACCTCTGCGCCTATGGTTGAAGCGTTCACATAAAATATGCCGGTTTGCACATCTTCCATAGCCCGGAAAGCGCGATTCGTATCTTTAGTATAAATCGAAGCAGACAACCCATACCGCACGCCGTTGGCTATATCAATCGCGTGATCGAGGTCGCGGCATTCGATGACGGAAACCACAGGCCCAAAGATTTCCTCCTGCGCGATTCGCATCTGCGGCTCAACGCCCGCGAACACCGTCGGCTCAACGAAGTAACCATATTTTAGATCGCCTCGCTCGGCTCGTTTGCCTCCGCATAAAAGCTTCGCGCGGTCTTCGTTCCTGCCGATTTCGATGTAGCCCAGAATCTTGTTCACAGCATCCTGATTGATTACGGGGCCGACATCGGTTTTGTCGCTGAGGCCGTTGCCCAGCTTCAAGCCTTGCGTTCTTTCGACCAGCATGGCAGTGAATTTTTTTGCGACCTTCTTATGAACGACTACGCGGGATGCGGCTGTGCAACGCTGGCCCGATGTCCCGAACGCGCCCCACAGCACGCCTTCGACTGCGAGATCGAGATCAGCGTCTTCCATGATCATCACGACGTTCTTGCCGCCCATTTCGAGCGAGACAATCTTATCGTTTGCCGCTGCTGCCTGACCGACTATGCGGCCTACCTGCGTAGAGCCTGTGAACGAAATCAATCGCACTGCCGGGTGATTAACGAGCGGCGCGCCCGCTTCTTCGCCCAGACCGGACACGATGTTGAGCACGCCCGCAGGCACGCCCGCTTCTTCGCACGCTTCGACGAGATTGTATGTTGAAAGCGGCGTATCTTCGGCTGGCTTGATGACGACCGTGTTTCCGCAGATGAGCGCAGGCATGATTTTCCACGATGGAATCGCCATCGGGAAATTCCAGGGCGTGATTAATCCGCACGCGCCGATTGGCTCGCGCGAGCACATGGCGTATTTATTCGGAAGCTCTGCCTTTGTGGTGTAGCCGTGAAGTCGTCGGCCTTCGCCCGCGATGAAATAGGTCATGTCAATGGCTTCCTGCACATCGCCGCTCGTTTCTTTGACGACCTTGCCCATCTCTCGCGTCATCGCGCGAGCGAACTCCTCTTTACGCTTGATCAGAATCTCGCCTGCCGTAAACAGAATTTCGGCTCGACGCGGCGCAGGCGTCTTGCGCCATTTTGTGAATGCATCAACTGCCGCGCTCACCGCTCGGTCAACATCTTCGGCGTTCGAGGCGGGGAAGCGACCAACCAGATCGCGCGTGTCCGCCGGGTTGCGGTTTTCGATATAGCTGCCGGTTGACGGCGCTACCCATTCGCCTGCGATATAATTGCGATACTCTTCGGCTTTTACTTTTCTTGCGGGTTTAGCCATGAGAATTCTCCCTCCCTGTTTTTCGTTGATTGTGATTCGGAAATCGCCGCGACCGGCTCAGGCAGTTTATGACAAACATAGCAGGGAGTTGTTTGATCGGGCGGCTTGCCTTTTTTCGGATGGCGATCCCAGACTTTGGAATCCGGCGTGTGGCAACTCCAGCAATCTTCGCGTTTCGT